>JANMKH010000461.1:0-9934 GCA_031371965.1 Sulfuriferula sp. | reverse complement strand
CGAGTGATCAGGGTGTCTTGCCGTTTCGGCAATATTGATGAATTTGTTACTCAGAGAATTGTGCAGGATGCTCCGGAATACCCGGAGCTGTTGACTCACAACATTCGATTTCGGGGCTGCATTACCCTATTTTACTGAGTCAATTACGGCCCTGTATTTACAATAACTGTCGCCGTGGCCAGAGGATGTGACTCAACAATAATATCGCCATGAGCCCAATGCCCCACTGCGGCAAGGTCGGGATGTCTGCGCTGTCGGCAGCGATGTTAATTACCACGGTTGTGCTGTTATTGGCAGTGGCTGAATCGGGCAGATCCGAAGCCACGCTCACAGACAAGGTTGCGGTCCCTGAGGCACCCCACATTACGGTGATATTGAGCACCGCAGTTGCGGTAGCTTGCAAGGTGCCCACCGGGCAGGTGACCACAGTTCCGCTTACCGAACAGCCCGCCGTCCCTGCCACAAAACTTGCACCCGCTGGCAAAGTGGCCGAAACGCTGACATTCGTCGCCGCCTGGGGCCCGGCATTGGACACACTGATAGAGTATGCAGTCGTGGAACCAGTCGCACCGCTGGCAGGTCCCGCGACACTGACTGACAGATTGGCCTGGGCTGCAGTATTGAGCGACCAATTCAACGCAACGTCACCACTTGCTGCATTGGCCCCATCCACGGTGATTTCGTATTCCATCCCCGGCTGTGCCTCGAACAACAGGCTACTCACGCCATTCGCGGCACCATCATTATCATTTGCGGCGATAGGTGACAGTGCATTGATGGCGACTCCGCCATACACGGCAAGCAAAGTATCAAAACTGCTGCCATGGGTGTCCAGACTGACTTGGCCCGCCGCCGACGCAGTCCATTTCCACCAGACCGAGCGGCCGCCGACGTTACCTGCGTGACTGGGCTCGCCCGGCTCCTGTGTGGCGAGCCGGTTTTGCCCAGTTGTATTACCCGCACTGCCGCTCAGTGTGAAACGAGCAACAAAATCATCATTGGCCGGGCGGGCGGCGGCGAGCAGATTCAGGCGTGGCTTGACGATGCCGTTGCGCGGGTCGGTCAACGCAACACCGTTACTGGTCAGGCGGGTTGCCGTTTGGTCGAGCGTCTCTGTCGCAAACGCAGAGCGCAGAACCGCGACCGCCCCTGCTACATGAGGCGATGCCTGCGATGTGCCACCTTCTGTGTACCCACCCGCCGTTACCAATGCACCAGGTGCCAGCAGCGTCAGAAAATTCGCGCTATTGGAAAAGCATGTAATCTTATCCGCTTGGGTTGTGGTATCGCTACACAGACCTGCCCCCCAATTAATTCCACCATAGTTAGCATCGTAGACTGCGCCCACTGAAATCACACCGGGTGTGCACGCCGGGTTTGCGATGGCGTCAGCATAGGCATCGTTGCCGGCAGCCGCTACTACGCTGATGCCTGCGGATCGGGCATTGCCCACCGGGGTGAGGAAAGGATTGCCGCTGCTACAGGGCACGGTGTTCCTGCTGCCGTCACCCAGACTCATATTAATCGCTGCAATGTGGTAGGTGGACTGATTGGCAATCGCCCAGTTCATTGCAGAGATAACGTCCGAGGTATAGGCCGACGTGCCGGAGAACGCGTTGAGCATGGCAATACGGCTATCGGGTGCCACGCCAAGAGCTATCGCGGAGACATTGGTACCATGGCTGGTGTCGGTGGTTCCAGTACCGAAATTGATCGAAGCCACCACGTGGCAGCTGGCTGGCGCGCCGGGTGCAGTGCACGAGCCGAAAGCAGAACGCGTGTAGTCGATGCCATCATCGATCACCGCAACAGTCGTGCCATTGCCTCTATCTGCAGCGCTGGCTACCGCAGGCTGACCAATGAACGGCAGGCTCACCGTCAGTACCGGATGAAATTCCCGGTTCGGGTAGACCGCTTTGACTGCCGGATTAGCCAGCAGGGCCTGTAATGCTGCCATCGAGTGGAAACGCTTGTACGCCATAGGCAGATGACTGTAATCACGTAGCGTTTCCACGTCCGGCCGTCCTATAGCACGATCGACCCCGAGTTTGATGGCCTGATAGCGCTGGGCCTTCAGCGCGAGAATCCCGGCGTCATCGTGCACCAGTCCGGCACGCTGGCGCATGGTTGCGGCCGCTTGTTCAACCGCCTGGGATTGGTATTCCACGATCAGATCAACCGCTTGCCCGGCCAGCAGGCGGCTTTCGATCGATGCCGGTAACGCAATAGGCTGGGCAAAGCAGACGCTTGCCCAGAGCAGCGGCAACGCGGCAATAAAGGCAAAAAATCGGTTGGCAGGCAAAATGATCGCTCTGAAGTAATGGTGGCTGGATTTACGCAGGGTAGCCACTGTGCATGACAGTTATGCGATGACAGCCAACTGCTCGGCTGCCCGAACCTGTCATCTCCGCGTCATGTTGCACGTTTACCCTTGACTCTGTTTCCTCCACTTCGGGCGCCTCCTGCTGCGCCCCTTTTTTTGGGCTTGCCGGGAGAGCCCCACAGCGAGCCCACATGCCCGACACCCACTACGCCGCCCTGCTGCTCGCCGACGCCCAGGCCCATGCCCGGCGGCGCCAGCCGCTGCGCCTGATCCTGATCTTCCTAGCGGTATTCTTTGCCCTGCAGTACGCCTGGGAGATGAGCCGCGACACCTGGGTGGAACGCGCCGTCATCGACCACGCCACCGTCATGCCCGCGGCCTGGCTGATCAATGCGCTGGGCACCGCAGCGCCGGTGCACGCCGATGCCTACCGCATCGTCTCGCCACTGGCGCGGCTCAATATCCGCAACGGCTGCGAAGGCCTGGAGACGCTGTTTTTGCTGGTGGCGGCTTTTTTCAGCCAGCCCTTTCCCTGGAAAGCACGTTTGTGGGGAATCGGCCTGGGCACCTTGCTGGTGTATGGCCTGAATCAAGCCCGCATTGTGATCCTGTGGCACGCCTGGCTGGATCAGCGCAGCCTGTTCGGGGTGTTGCACGGTACTGTGCTGCCGCTGGCCATGATCGCTGTCTGCCTGGCCTACTTCCTGGTGTTCCTGACGCGCCATGAATCTCACCCGGCGTGAAGCGCTGGGCATGCTGTGGCGCCTGGCGCTGGGCTTGCCGATGCTGCTCGGGCTGGCCTGGCTCGGCGGCAGGGATTACGCCGCCTTCTTTGTGCCGTTATACAAGTGGGTGCTCGGCCTGGCGCTGCCCGACTTCAGGGTGCTGAGCCTGGACATCCGCTTCGGCCACGAATACGTTTTTGCCACCGAGGTGATCGCCGAACACGTGCAGGTACTGTACGGCCAGCTGCTGCCCGCCGGCTTCACCATCCAGGCGTCCACCCCAATGTATATCGCGCTGCTCCATCCGCTGGTATTGGCGCTGGCGGCGCTGGTGTGGCCGCGGTTGAGCTGGCGCGGGCGGCTGCTGCGCGTGCTGGCGAGCCTGCCGCTGCTGGTGCTGCTGGAAATGCTGGACGTGCCGCTGGTGCTGGCCAGCACGATTCATGACCTGCTCAGCTTCAACCTGGCCCCGAACGGTGTCAGCGCACCCTGGCTGGTGGAATGGGTGCACGTGATGGATGGGGGTGGGCGTTTTGCCTTGAGCATTGCCGCAGCGGTGGGGGCGGCGGGGCTGCAGCGGGGGGTGGGACGGCTGGTCGGGCGCATAGCCCGAACGGGCTACGGATGCTGAAGCTTGACCCTCATTAAGTGTCATGAACGCCTACTAATCTGAACTCAAGAAATTCAAAAACTCACCCAGGGAGGGTGTCATGGGCTCGATGTCGCGTCGTGTGTTGGGTTACGCTTGGGTTATCGTCGGGCTGAGCGTGAATCTGGCGGCGCAGGCCGCCACGCCGGCGCAGCTCGATGCCGCCCGCGCCAAAAGCCTGGCTTGGTTTTACACGCACCAGAACGGCGATGGCAGCTGGCAGACGGCTTCCGGAATCAAGACGCAAACCACCGCGCTGGCGATGGATGCGCTGGCCAACGCGGGTCTCAAGTCGGCCCGCCCTTACGCCATGGCGCAAGCTTGGCTTGCCAATGCGCCCACCTCCAGCAACGACAGCCTGTCGCGCCAGGTCAGCGCGCTCGCCCATAGCGGCGCCAATGTGCTCGCCCTGACTCAGCGCCTGATTACGCAACGCAACGACACCAGTAAAAGCTGGGGCGCGTACGCCAAATACCAGGGCGGTTTCCCCGATACCGCACTGGCCATGGATGCGCTGCTCGCGTCAGGCGTCGCCTATGCTGATACGGGTTCGGGCCTGGGGTTCATCGTATACAAACAGAATGCCGACGGGGGTTGGCCCAATAGCGTCACCGAACCCAACAGCGCGGCCAGCCGACTGATTCCCACCGCGCAAAACGTGCTCACGCTGAGCCGCTATAAACCGCTGGGCTGGGGCATCGACAGCTATATCACCAACGGCGTCAACTGGCTCATCAGCAAGCAAAAGAACGATGGCGGCTTTGCCGAAGATACCGGCGCTACGATCGGCAACACCTACGATACGGCATTGGTGTATCAGGCCTTGAACCAGGCCAAGCTCGCCGGCAACGCCGCTGCCATCGGCGCGCAGACCACCCTCGACAATGCGCAAACCTTCCTCGTTAACAACCAGGGTACGGACGGCAGCTGGGGCAGCGATGCGCTGGCCAGCGCCGTCGCCTTGCAGAGCTTGCCGGCGACGACCCTGGCTGATACCGACAAGGACGGCATTCCGGACGTGGTGGAAGCCTTGCTCGGCACCAATCCCAACGTCGCCGATGCGCACGGCCTGGCGGGCGGCAACGGCCAGAGCGTGATCGGCTTGACCGCATCCCTGCTGGTGGCGAATGCCACGGTCGGCGTGCCGTTCACTTATGCCCTCAGCGCCAGCGGCGGCACCGCCCCCTACACCTACGCCATCGCCTCCGGCACGCTGCCGGACGGCTTGAGCCTGAATCCGGGTAGCGGGGTCATCAGCGGCACCCCTACCCGGGATGGACCGTTTAATTTCAACTATCAAGCTACCGATGCGAGCAGCGCCAGCCTCAGCACCGCGGGTCAGATCGTGGTTGCCGTACAGGCCACCGATGCAGGCGACGTGCCGACCTTGCCGGAATGGGGCGCGATCATCATGGCCGTCCTGCTCATGACGAGCCAGTTACTACAGAACCGCAAACGGCGCAGCTAACCCGCGTTGCGTCTGCATGCTTATATCCACCTCGTCCGCTTGATCGATTCAGGGAGAACAACATCATGAACCGCGGCCTGCGTTACCACTGTGCACGCGCTTGTCTGGTCTGGTTGCTCGCAGCAAGCTGCTGCGTGACCGGTGCGCAGGCGGCGCCTGCCGATCCCGCCCCCGTGTCGGCAGAGGTGGCGAACCGGGTGGCCCGTTTCGTGGCGCCGGACCCGCTGTTCCAGAGCCTGCAGCAGAGCCTCGACGAAGCGACGGGTATGGTCAGGCAGATCGACGCCGAGCAGCACCAGGACAAACAGGAAGGCAAGCCGGGATTGCGCGGTGGCCAGGCGATGCTCCTGCATGCCAAACGCCACGAGCTGAACAGCTACCTGGCCGAGATCCGGCAGCGCCTGGATCAACAGGATGCGCGGCTGGTAGCGCTGGGCGAGCACCCCTCGCCCACCCTGCGCAGCCGGATCGAAGCGCGTTTCCAGCGCGTGATTCAAGCCCTCGATCAAATCGACCAGGCACCCGATGCCGCGCAGCGTGCGGTCGCGATCGGCGCGGCAAGGCAAGTGCTGCACGAACTCGACGAACTGCCCAGACAGGCACGCGTCGGCACCCTTTCTCCGGATGCGCCGACCTGGAAAAGCGAAGCCGCCCGGCCCTCCGAACAAGCCGTTAAAAGCAACAAGAAACCGCAATACCTCTCCTACCGGCAAGCGCCCGGCGACAATGTCTACGCTTTTCTGGGCAACACCTTGCTGGCGCCGGTTACGCCGCCGCAGGCCAGCACCTGCAACTTCACCACAGCCGATCTGGCGGCGACCCAGGATGCGCCGATCACTCCGGAGATCCAGAGCCTGGCTGCCAGCCTCAACTACTCGCCCGTCAAAATCTTCCAGTACGTCGTCAACAATATCAAATACGAACCGTATTACGGCTCGCTCAAGGGTGCCAGCGGTGTGCTGTATACCCAGGCCGGCGGGCCCACCGACCAGGCGTCGTTGCTGATCGCCTTGTTGCGTGCCTCCAACATTCCGGCGCGCTACGTGCGCGGCACCGTGGACGTGCTCGATGGCAGTCCCGCCGCCGATGGCGGGCGCGTTGCGCATTGGGTTGGCGCCAAATCCTATGCCGGCGCCGCTGGCATATTGGGCCAAGGGCTGGCGCCCACGCATAGCCAGCTGACCAACGGTCCCGGCGGCCCCGTGATTGGGGTGAGGGTGAGCCACGTCTGGGCCGAAGCCTGCGTGCCGTATGCGCATTACCGCGGCGCCTCCACCGACAATGCCGGCTTCCGCTGGATTCCGCTCGACCCGAGCTTCAAGGACAACACCTATCAGGCCGGCATCGCCACCAACGTCAGCTTCGACTACACCAACTTCCTGGCCAAGCGCAGCGACACCTTGGCGCAGGAATGGTATCAACAGCAGGTGACCAGCGCGATCAAGGCGGTCGCGCCCAATTACGCCAACAACACCCTGGCGGATGTGCCCTACAAAGGCACGCAAGTGCCGCTCACGGTGGATGTGCTGCCTGCGACCCTGCCCTACGAGGTGAGCGCCTTCACCAACTGGAGCAACAGCGGTACGCCCGAGACCGCCGATCTGCCGGATACGCATCGCTACAAGTTCGGCATCAGCGTCATGAACAGCGGCGGCACGGCATTGGCGCCGGCGGTGACGCTGTCGCTGCCGCAGACCGCCTTGAACCGCGTGACATTGTCGTTCCAGGGCGCCACAGGTACAGATCAGACCACGCTGTCTGGATGGCAAAACGACGCCAGCACGACTTCGGCCATGCCCTGCGGCACCGTCAACGTGGTGCCGGTGGTCAAGCTGGAGGGCGTGACGCAAGCCACCGGCACCGCCGCCGTAGGTTTGTGCACCACCAATAATCAGCTCGCATTGAGCGTCAGTCTGGGCGAGCTGACGGTGCCTACGGTCAATACCGTCACCTACACCAATATCGGCGCTGCCAACTACCACGCATTGCAGGCGTATGGCTTCCAGGCGTCGGACCGGTTGCTCGCCGAGCGCGCGGCCAAGCTGCTCAAAAACGTGAACACCTATCCCAACCCGGACGCGAATCTGGAGGAAACCGAAGGCGAGTATCTTCACCTGGTGGGCCTGAAATACGTGCGCTACATTTCCGACGCCAGCAGGACCATCGGCCGGATCGACGGCGGCTCGGGGCAGAGCGGCAACCATCTGGGCCTGGTGTCGACCGCCATGAAAGTGCAATACGTGTTCGACCTGCCGTTCGCGGTGGACCGCACCGGCCTGCTGGTCGACTTCCCTGGCGGCCAAAGCCGCAGCGTCGATCTGACAAGCGGCGCCAATGTCTGGAAAACCTTCCTGCTCAGCGGCTATGCTTCCTCCAACTACGAATCCTACATGTGGCAGGAGAACGCCCAGCGCGACGCGGTATCCACGGTGCGCGGCCTGCAGTTCGCCAACGAGACCGGCATCCCGGTGCTGAATATCACCGCCGCCAATGCTTCCACCCAGATGCCGCTGCTCACCAGCAACAGCAATGCCGCGCTCAACTACCCGGCGGGCACGGTGACCACCCTCCAGACCGCGGTCAACAACGGCTATACGGTCAACATTCCACGCAGCCTGATCCAGATCGCCAACTGGACCGGCGCGGTGTGGGAGCAGGAAAAGAACGACACCGTCAACAACAGCATGTCAGCCGGTTACATCATCGGCGGCAGCTACGCCGGTGGGGCCGCGCTGAATGCCACGCCGGCGACCCTGGTGTACAACTTTGGCACCGATCCGGGTATCAGTGCCGCGCTGGTGAATCTGTACGCCGGGCAGAACAACTTCCTCAACTCCGGCCCCGCTGCCCAAGGCAGGAGCAGCATTATCACCTTGGCCGGCGATCCGGTTAACGTGTTGACCGGCAATCTGATCCACACCGAGCGCGATCTTTCCATCAAAGGCCGCGGCGGCCTGCCGCTGGTGTTCGAGCGCGCCTACAACTCGCGCATGCCCGCCGACGGCCCGCTGGGCTTCGGCTGGACCCACAGTTTCAACCACTTCCTCAAGTTTTATGGGGTGGAGAACAACCTGGTCAAACTGAGCTGGGTCGACGGCAGCGGCGGCGAGAAATTCTTCAGCGCCGCGCCGGTATCCGGCGGCGTCGGCGTCAACACCACGCTGAGCAACGCCCCCGGCATCTTCGTCAGCTTCCAGCGCGCCGCCGACGGCACCTATACTATTCGCGAGAAAAACGGCCTCACCTACCACTTCCAGTCCAATGCCGGCAATACCGCCGGCCAGACCGCGCCGCTCACTTCGATCGTGGACCGCAACGGCAACACCCTGACGCTGGCTTATACCGGCAATAACCTGACCAGCGTGACCGACGGCCTGGGGCGCAGCCTGACTTTCTCCTACAGCGGCAGCCACCTCACCCAGATGCAGGACTGGAGCGGGCGCACCTACCAATACGGCTATGACGCCAACGGCAACCTGGCCAGCTTCAAGAACCCGCTGGCGCTGGCAGGCACGCAGAATCCGGTCAGCTACACCTATTACAGCGCCGCCGACGGCGCCAATGTGAATCACGCCATGAAGAGCTATACCTTGCCCAAAGGCAACGGCATGACGTTCGAGTACTACGCCAACGGCCGCGTGTTCCGCCACACCGACACGCTGGGCGAGACCAACACCTTCACCTACAACACCTACCGGCGCGAGACCGTGCAGGTCAACGAGCGCGGCCAGACCCGGCGTTTCCTGTTCAATGCCAACGGCGACCCCACGCAAATCACCGAGGAAAACGGCGCGCAGCACACCTATACCTACGACACCAGTCCCGCCAGCCTGCACAACCGGCTCAGCAAGACCGATCCGCAAGGCGATGTCACCCGCTACGCCTATGACGCCAACGGCAACGTGACGCAAATCACGAATCCGTCCGGCGCCACCGTGGCGTACAGCAACTTCAACGCCTACAACCAGCCCGGCAAGGTGAAAGACGCGCGCGGCAACACCAGCGTGATGCAGTACGACGCCCACGGCAACCTGACCCAGAGCCTGCAACTCAAAACCGGCCTGGGCGCCGCCATCGACCCGGCGACCTACACCCCCGCCGCCGCCGACCTCGTCGCCTGGCGCGTGAACAGCTATGACGCCTACGGCAACCCGCTGACGCGCAAACAGGTGCGCGACTTCGCCACCCAGGCCGCCACGCCCGCCGCGCTGACCGGCCCCACCTTGCAGTCCGGCTACGACGCACAAAGCCTGAACGTCGTCGGCTTCACCCGCTTTGGCGACAAGAACGGCGACGGCGTCATCGCCGCCGCCGAGAACGATGTCTCGCCCACGCTGGCCTACGACAGCCTCGGCCGGGTCAAGACCGGCATCGACGCCGACTGGCAGGCCACGCAGATCGTTTACGACAGCGTCGACCGCGCCATCCAGGCCAGCGATGCGCTGGGCCAGCTGCGCGACCTCCAGTTTGACGCCAACGGCAACCCGGTGCTGGAGCGCCTGAACCTCGGCGCACCGGGCGCCGCCACCCTGGCGGACAGCCGCAGCGCCGGCTTCGACCAGTCCGACCGCAAGGTGTCCAGTACCGACGCCGGCGGCAACGTCACCGCCTACCAGTACGACGCCGCCGGCAACCTGACCCGGATCACCAGCCCCGACAACTACACCCTGGGCTTCGAGTACGACGAGGGCAACCACCTCGTCAAAGCCTACGATCAGGAAAACCACAGCGTCACCCGCAGCCTGGACCTGGAAGGCAAGCCCAGAACC
>JANMKH010000459.1:0-1580 GCA_031371965.1 Sulfuriferula sp. | reverse complement strand
GGCGACGGAACTGGAACGTCTGCTCGGTCAGGCGGTGGGCGGGCAAATGGTGGCGGATGTGCCGCTGGGCGCGTTCCTGTCCGGCGGCATTGATTCCACCACCATCGTAGCGCTGATGCAGGCGCAGAGCGCCCGCCCGGTGAAAACCTTCACCATCGGTTTTAACGAAGCCGGTTACAACGAGGCCGAACACGCCCACGCCGTGGCGTGCCACCTCGGCACCGAGCACACCGAGCTGTACGTCACGCCGCAAGATGCCATGGACGTGATCCCCAGGCTGGCGACAATGTATGACGAACCGTTCGCCGATTCGTCGCAGATTCCCACTTTTCTGGTGTCGCAACTGGCGCGCAACCATGTCACAGTAAGCCTGTCCGGCGACGGCGGCGATGAGTTGTTTGGGGGCTACAATCGCTATTTCTGGGCGCGCAACCTGTGGCGCAAGCTGGGCTGGGCACCACGTCCGCTACGCGCGGCGCTGGCCGGGGTGCTCACCACGCTGCCGCCGAGCGCGTGGAATACGGCGTTCCACAATCTCGAGCGCTGGCTCCCCGCACGGCTGCGCTACGCCAACCCCGGCGACAAGCTGCACAAGGCGGCGGAGATTCTGGCGGTGCGCTCGCCCGAGGAGATTTACCTGGGGCTGGTGTCGCACTGGAAAAATCCCGCGCAACTGGTGCCGGGCAGTCACGAGCCGCTGACGCTGCTGACCGACCCGAGCCAGCAAGCCGATCTGCCCGATTTCGAACACCGCATGATGTATCTGGATACCGTGACCTATCTGCCCGATGACATCCTCACCAAGGTGGACCGGGCAGCCATGGCAGTCAGCCTGGAAACACGCGTGCCGCTGTTGGATCATCGCGTGGTGGAATTCGCCTGGACACTGCCGCTGGACATGAAAATCCGCCACGGCCAAGGCAAGTGGCTGCTACGCCAGGTGCTCGACCGCCACGTGCCAAAATCCATCATGGAGCGCCCCAAAATGGGCTTCGGTGTGCCCATTGACCGCTGGCTGCGCGGCCCGCTCAAAGCCTGGGCGGAGGCCCTCATCGAACCCGCGCGGCTGACACGCGAAGGCGTGTTCGACCCAGCGCCGATTCAGCGCAAATGGGCCGAGCATCAGTCCGGTGGCCGCAACTGGTCCTACTATCTGTGGGATGTACTGATGTTTCAGACATGGCGGGAGAACAACGCTTGAAGCTGCTGTTTGTCGTCACGGAAGACTGGTATTTCGTCTCGCATCGACTGCCGCTCGCCATGGCGGCACGGGAGGCCGGCTTCGATGTGGTCGTGGCTACTCGTGTGGGAGAGCATGGCGAGACAATTCGGGCGGCGGGCATTCGCCTGATCCCTCTCGGGCTCTCGCGTCGGCGCGGCAATCCTTTTCAGGAGATCGTGACGCTAGTGCGCCTGTACCGCCGGGAGCGGCCGGACATTGTGCATCATGTGGCGCTGAAGGCGGTTTTGTACGGTGCGCTTGCGGCCCGGGTGGCGCGCGTGCCGGCCTGGGTGAACGCAGTCACCGGACTGGGCTGGCTGTTCACTTCAGCCAAAGGAATCACCCGCATCATCCGGCC
>JANMKH010000455.1:0-4024 GCA_031371965.1 Sulfuriferula sp. | reverse complement strand
ACTGCTGGATTGTTGGCCGAACTGGGCAGGTTTCGTTTCCACCTCCATCACCAGACTTTCCTGGCCACGTGTCATTCCGAGATATACGGCGCCCAGCAGTTCGGCATCCAGTAAAGCCCCATGCAAGGTACGGCTGGTATTATCCACTTCGTAGCGCTTACACAGGGCATTCAGGTTGTTTTTTTGACCAGGATGGAGATCTTTGGCTAATTTGAGCGTGTCGGTAACTTCCGAACAATATTCGACCATGAGCGGGCGATCAAGACGCTGCAATTCGGCATTGAGAAAACCCAGATCGAATGGCGCATTATGGATGACCAGCTCGGCTCCGCGTAAGAATGCAAGCAGTTCGTCCACGATATCCGCAAAGCGCGGTTTGTCCTGCAGAAATTCGCTGGTCAGGCCATGCACTTGCTGCGCACCCGCGTCGATATCGCGTTCCGGATTGAGATAGCGATGAAACCGGTTACCAGTCAGGCGCCGGTTGACCATCTCCACGCCGGCCACCTCAATAATACGGTGCCCTTGCCTTGGGTCGAGGCCGGTAGTTTCGGTATCGAGAAATATTTGTCTCATGGCTGGTTCGCTTGCTTGTTATGGTTACTGTACTGACAGCACGCCCTGATTGGCGAGTGCATCAGCGCGCTCGTTGCCGGGATGCCCGCTATGACCTTTTACCCATAACCAGTCTACTTGATGCTGACTGACCAATTCATCCAGCCGCTGCCACAGGTCTACGTTTTTGACTGCGGTGTTACCGCTGGTACGCCAGCCACGCCGTTTCCAGTTGGGTAACCACTCGGTGATCCCCTTCAGGACATACTGTGAATCGGTATGGATACACACCCGGCTGTTGCGTTTCAAACTTTGCAGAGCCTCGATAACAGCCGTCAACTCCATGCGGTTGTTGGTAGTGAGAAGTTCCCCGCCAACCAGTTCCTTGCGATGCTCTCCACTAACCAGTAATGCTCCCCAACCCCCGACGCCGGGATTACCTTTACACGCCCCGTCCGAATAGATGTTTATAACAGGCAAACTACGGTCACTCATTAGGGTGTTTCAACTTTCTATATTGATTCAAATTCACTACATTCCGCGCGGCGGGGGTCAGCGCTGCTGATTTGACAGCCGGTTCGCGCCAGTTAGGTGTAATCAGACGCATACCCTGCACGCGTTTGACCGCCTTGATGAAATAGACTCCTCCGCCCATTGCCCACCAGCGATCTCCGGCAGCCTCCATAAAGGCAAAACGTTGCAACCACCGAGCCTGACTAAACGGGGGCGTGTAACAGCACATGCTACCGCCTTGTGTTTCAAAACCCAGCAAGGATAACCAGTCTTTGAGACGCGGCAACGTGATAAAACGACCACACCACGGAAATTCGCCCTCTCTCTGTTTGATCCAGCGGCTGGCGCCCCACAGGCTGCGTGGATTAAAACCGCTGACAATCAGATGACCTTCAGGCATCAGGATACGTTCTACTTCTCGGAGTACTTGGTGAGGGTGCGCCGCAAATTCCAGCGTATGTGGAATCACCACCAGATCCATTGATTGACTTGCAAACGGCAGCAACTCCACATCTGCGCGCAATGCCACTACCCCGTCATACCCGACACGGTAGCGCTTCGGGATACGGCAGTTACGCAACAAATCCAACTCCGGGTGGCCAATTTGCACCGCATTAAAACCGAACATATCTGCAACCACAGTGTCAAAATAGGCGCTTTCTCGCGCCAGCAGGTGCTGTCCCAGCGGCGTTGTCAACCATTCATCCAGAGAAATAGTCATTTGCGCCATGCTATCCTGCTCCTATGCATTCTGATATTTATCTGACACCGGTACGCGCCTTTACCGACAACTATATTTGGGTCATCCATCGCGGTGCTTTTGCTGTCGTGGTTGACCCGGGCGACGCACAACCGGTCATACGTTTTTTACGCGACAAACAGTTACAACTTGTGGCTATTTTAACCACTCACCACCATGCCGACCACACCGGTGGCAATCTAGCCCTATTAAAACACTATCCAGTGCCTGTATACGGCCCCGCCAGCGAAACTATCCCTGGCATCACCCATCCGTTACATGATGGAGATGTAGTTTCCCTGCCTGAATTGATGGTGGATTTGCATGTACTCAATGTGCCAGGGCACACCGCAGGACACATTGCCTATTATGGTACAGGTAGCCTGCTGTGTGGCGATACACTATTTGCTGCGGGTTGCGGCAGGTTGTTTGAAGGCACCCCCGCGCAGATGGCTACCTCACTTGCCAGACTGGCACAATTGCCTGATGGCACGGCTGTTTATTGCGCACATGAATATACGCTTGCCAATATCGATTTTGCACTAAGCGTGGATGGCGCCAACCCAGTCTTGATCGAACGCGCCCGCATCGAACGGGACAAACGCGCAGTTGATTTACCGACCTTGCCAAGCAGCATCGGCCTGGAAAAAGCCACCAATCCTTTTTTGCGCTGCCATACGACCGCACTACGTGAAGCAGCTGAATCCTGGGCAGGCAAATCTCTACCGGACGACATCGCTGTATTCGCGGCCTTGCGTGAAATGAAAAACGTATTTCGGGCTTGATATGCACCAAATTTGAGCGCCTTGACCCCCCCTGGTCGCTCCAGTACCATAGCCTCACTTATGCATAAGTCACTAAGTCTGAAAATCTTTCACAAACCCCTATACTTTTGTTTACTGGCTTTGAGTCTGGCTTCTTCCGCATGTGCTGAAGCCGACGGTCGCTTTCCTTCAGTCACGTCGCAGAATGGTGTAACGGTTACTGTCATATCAGAGACGCCAGTCATATCCGCTGCCGACCCCACTCATGCAACAACAGTCGGCTCTCTTCCCAACGATCCGAATGCCACTTCTGTCATTGATACGGCTCGCTCGGGCTATGCTGCGCCGGAAACGGAAAATGCAACAGACACCCCTTCCCCGGATTCAGGCGATTTGTGGCAACGCATACGCAATGGCTTTGCGCTTAAGCCGCTTGATAGCCCACTTGTCGCCACCCACGTTGACTGGTATGCCCAGCGCCCGGACTATCTGCGCCGCACGATAGCACGCAGCAAGATGTATCTGTTTCATATTATGGAGGAGGTGCAGAAACGCGGCATGCCGGCCGAAATCGCATTGCTGCCGATTGTGGAAAGCGCATTCAACCCGATGGCCTATTCGCGTAGCCATGCGTCGGGTATCTGGCAATTCATTCCCTCCACCGGCAAGGATTTCGGTCTCAAGCAAAACAACTGGTATGACGGTCGCCGCGATATCGTCGCAGCAACAGATGCCGCGCTCGATTATCTGGAAAAGCTGCATACCATGTTTGGCACCTGGAACCTGGCGCTCGCCGCGTATAATTGTGGCGAGGGTTGCGTTTCCCGCGCCATCGCCAAAAATGAGGCGCAGGGTTTACCCACCAATTATCTCAGCCTGAACCTGCCTGCCGAAACCCGGCACTATGTCCCCAAGTTAATGGCGGTAAAAGAAATCATTTCCGATCCCGGCATGGTCGGACTCAGCCTGGACAGCATTCCCAATCAGGCCTACTTCGTTTCAGTCAGCCTGCATAAGCCCATCGACGTGAAGCTGGCTGCCAAGCTGGCAAACATGCCGGTCAAGGATTTCGAATCGCTCAACCCGGCATTCACCAAACCGGTTGTTCGCTCGGATTCAGCCCAACCCATCCTGCTACCTGTAGACCGGGCCGAAGCCTTCTCCGACAACCTGAAAAATTATGATCGCCCGCTGGTAAGCTGGCAGCTATATCCGGCCAAAAAGGGAGAACGGGCAGTTAGCATTGCCAAAAGATTCGGCGTGACCATGGCATGGCTCAAGCAGCACAATCAATTTGAGCTCACCCGCAAAGGAAGATTGACGGCCAATTATTCCTTGATGCTGCCGCTTGCCAACAAGACAGACTCTGCGGTAACCGAAGCAAGCCCGAAATCCGTAGCAAGCTCGCGCCATACAAGCACAGTCAAGGTAAAGCGTGGCGATACGCTCGCTA
>JANMKH010000426.1:0-2375 GCA_031371965.1 Sulfuriferula sp. | reverse complement strand
GATCAGCGCAGCGAAATAGACTTCAAGCTCCTGCGGATCGACGCGCAGCTCGCCAAACGGATCATGTTCGTCGTGCGGTTTCCAGAACAGTGCCGGATCCCAGTCGTGGTACTGGATTGCCGGGTGCAGGAACCAGTCTTTGAGTTTCATCTCCAGGTTAGTCATGACAGTCTCCTTAAAACGAGGAAGGACTATCAATATAGACCGTGTCAGGCATACACGCGAGTTAACAGCGGCAACTCGTGGCGACGCGCATTGGCAGCCAGAAAATCGCCGCGCAGCATGTAATCGCCGCGCGCCTGCGATTCGGCATTGAGCTCCGCCATGCACTCCGAGGGTTCGCCGATCAGCGTGGCAAACAGCACCTCCAGTTCGCGCGGCTCCACTTTCAGCGTGCCGAACGGATGACGCGCGTCGATTTCTTTCCAGAACAGGCGCGGTTCCCAGTTATGGGCTTGTACGGCGGGTTCCTGATACCAGCGGATAAGTTTTTCTTCGAGCAGGCTCATGTGTATTTCCAGGAAAATCGGAAAACTCCGAAGAACCGATTATATGCCGAGGAAGTTATGCGTTTCTGGTTAAGTGATGCCGAAAGTGGATTCTAATTCCAACCGTAACGCAGACCACCCTACTGAAAAAAGTGCCGGCCCCGCCAAAGGCTTTGGGGCTGCGGCTTGCTGCCGGTGCGGCGCTTGGGGTAGATTGTGTACGTTGTTTTATTGGGGGCTCGAGCATGGACTGGAAAAATCACATTGAATCCGATCCCGCAATTTGCGGCGGACGCCCACACATCAAAGGGACGCGCCTGGCCGTGGAATTTATGCTGGGGCTGATGGCGGCGGGTTGGTCGGAGGTGCAAATACTTGATAGCTATCCGCACATCGGCGAAGCGGATCTGCGTGCGGTATTCGCATTCGCGCAGGCGCTGATCGAGGAAGAAAAATACCTGCCTCTGCCGCATGTTGCCTGATGAAGTGGCTAGCCGATGAAAGCATCCCGAAGGGCGCGAAAGCCTTTTTGCGGCAGCGTGGCGAGGATGTGGCGGCCATCGCCGAATTCAGCCCCGGTATTCATGACGAGCAGGTGATCGGGCTCGCGCGTGACCAGCAGCGCATCTTGTTATCGTTCGACCGGGATCATGGTGATTTGATTTTCAGCCGTGCGCTCGCACCGCCACGCGCGGTCATTTATCTGCGGCTCTATCCGCCCAACATCGAAACACTGGAACAAATTCTGGCAGGCTTGATTGCGTTGGGTGAGACGGTACTGGATGGACAGTTCACCGTGATTTCCGAGGACAACATGAGGCAACGCGCCTTGCCCGGTTATGAGTGACCGGCCATCAGGACGAATTCACTGGTGAAAATCTAGTACTTCCCCCAGCAACGCGTTGCCGTCTGCTTTGTGTTAGTGCAGACGCGTCTGTTATTTTTGTGATGGTTGGCTGTGGATACCGTGGGTTGTTGTGGACGATAAAGGAAATTGCATGCGTTACTGGTTAATGAAATCCGAGCCGTCCGATGTGAGTATCGACGATCTCGCCGCGCTGCCCGCGCAGGCGGTGGCCTGGTATGGGATCCGCAATTATCAGGCGCGCAATTTCATGCGCGACCAGATGCGGGTGGGGGACAAGGTGCTGTTCTACCATTCCAGCTGTGCGGAGCCGGGTATCGCCGGGCTGGCCGAAGTCAGCCGCCTGGCTTATCCGGATGAAACGCAGTTCGACCAGGCCAACAAATATTTTGATCCCAAGGCAACGCGGGAAACGCCGCGCTGGTTCAATGTGGATGTCAGGCTGGTGAAAAAAACCCGGCTGATGCCGCTCAAGGAAATCCGTGCAGCCCCCGTGCTTGCCAGCATGCGCATCCTGCAAAAGGGTAACCGGCTGTCGATTACGCCGGTGGATCCGAGGGAATACGAATTCATCGTCAGCCAGTTGTAGCGCACAGGTTGCCCTGAATAATGACGCCGCGCCTGTTCCATTACTGGTCATCCATGCCCGCGCAGCGGGTGCGTCTGGCGCTGGCTTATAAGGGAGTCGATCACGAACTGGTGGCGCTCGATCATGACGATGACGCAACTTTTTTTGAACTGGGCATAGCCCACGCCGATCTGGTGTTGTGCCTGGCGGACGGTAGCCTGCATACGGATTCACCGGCCATATTGCGTCAACTGGATGGCTGGGTTGGCGGCAGGCCGATTTTTGACGGCCTGGTTGAGCCGGCCGCCTGGCAGGCGCTGCTGGACTGGCGGCTATCGGTCGAAGCTCTGCTGGCCAGGCTGTATGCGCCGGTTGCACCGGCGTTTGCCGATATTGGCGGCGACCCGGCGCTACAGGCAGCCTATAAAGCGCAAATCGTGCACCGTTTTGGCAT
>JANMKH010000404.1:0-4409 GCA_031371965.1 Sulfuriferula sp. | reverse complement strand
GGCACTCCCTGCCGATACTGATGTATTGTTTTATGAAGGGCATCATGGCGGATTTTCACAACCGGGAAGCAAAACCACCCAACGCATTCAGATTGCCGAACAGGTGGATTTATTGCTGGGTGTCACCCCTTCGGTAAACCTGGAGTGGATACAAAAAATTCACCACGATTGCGGCCGTAGCGGCTGCGGCGAGCAACTGGTGATTGATACCATCCTGCATCGCATGCCGGATTATGTGGATCATATCGTGCCGCAATTCGCACGCACTCACATCAATGTGCAGCGCGTTCCACTCGTGGATACCTCACACCCCTTCGTCGCACGCGATATTCCAGGCGCTGACGAGAGCATCGTGGTAATCCACCTGCGTGATCCACACCAGTTTGATTTTCCGGATTTATTGAAAAAAATAGACGGTGCGCAAATGACGCGACGCAATACCATGCTGGTTCCCGGCGGGAAAATGACGCTGGCGATCGAAATAATTTGCACGCCATTGATTGCCGAAATGATTGCTGCGCGTGATACGGTACCAGGCTAAGGCTTCTTGTCGGGAGGTGTGATATACGCCTCATAATGGCGATGGAATAAGGCTTCCAGGTCATCAATCACCGTCACAGTCGGTACGCCATGGATCACATGGCGGGTCATCTGGTTGGAAGTTTCGTGCAGCAGCTTGTTGCGCTCCAGCATTGGATAAGTTGCCATCAGGCGTTTGATGGCTTTGACCACCGATTCTTGCGCCGGGCGCTCCATCGGTACAGGCTGGACAGGTTCGGTAGCTCCAGCAACCTCTTCGCGCGCCGCCAGGAATGCAGCAAAATCAAGCAAAGTTTCGCGCTGATTTTCAGTCAAACTGCGAAACTGCTGGAGCAGTTTCTTTTCATTTTGAGTCATCGGTCTTCACCACATTGAGACTGAATACCGGCATTTTCCGATGCTCGGTCATCAAGTCAAGTGCTGTGACCAACGCCAAAGACACTTCGGCGGTATTCTTTTGTGTCTGTATCCAAAGCTCGCGAGCCTGCTCCAGCAGCTCGCCGATATTATCAGGCAGCGGACGATTGTCTTCCATGATCATGTCTTCAATCATGCCGGGTTTGATCTCCGGACGAAACAGCATGGCATAGGTCAATTCATCCGGGTGAATCGCGAGCCAATTGCCCTCGTCATCCACCACAATAGGTTCAATCCCGGCGGGCAAGTCTGCGCTACCGTTGTACATTACCAGCATCTTCTTGCCATCCACCGCATTGGCCAACAGATCGTCGCGTCCGGCTTCGGTTTTATGACAGGTGGTGAAGTACGCATTGAAGTAAGGTTCTTCATGCACTGTCCCGCCTTCATATTGAACCACGACCAGCGCACCAAAGCCGATGCCGACAATCGGCCGCTTCATCCGCTTGAACAATCCGATCAGACGCATTTCATCGTCAATCCACGGGCAGGCCTCGCTGTCCGTAACCGGATACGCCCCACCCAGCAACCACAGTGCGTCGTGCTGGGTAGCCGTTCCGGGCAAATCCGCGCCTAAAAAAGGGCGCTGATATTGAAAACCGATATCACGCGATTCGAGCTGCTTTTCGATTGGCCCAAGAAATTCAGAATAGGTATGCTGCACGACCATGAATCGTTTCATTTTTCACTACCGTATTGAATTTATTTCGTAGATTTGTCGGAAGTATTGAGGAGGCAGGTATCCACAAAATCGAGAAACGATTGAAGCAATTTGGAGCGAAATTTTTCCTGCGCGTAAACTAACGTCAGTTGACGACGCAACGGTTTGTCGAGCGGTACGGCAACCAGATCGCCCAGCTTAAGCTCTTTAATCACTGTGGAACCCGACACAATCGCCACTCCCAAGCCGGCCTCAACTGCACCCTTGATCGCCTCGCGGCTGCCAAGCTCCATCACGATATTGAGATCTTCAGGTGGCATTCCATTGTCACGAAAATACCGATCAATCACTTCACGCGTGCCAGATCCGAGCTCACGGCTGATGTAGGGAATTTCTGCCAATTGACGCGGGGCAATTTTAGTCAGTTTGGCGAAAGCGTGATCCGGGGCACAGATCAGAAACAATTCATCTTCGCAGCATACCGCTGTGGTCAGGTTGGGATGATGGGAGGGCGCCTCAATCAAGCCTACATCCAGACTATGGTCATTGACCCGATTTTCTATGGTTTCGGAATTGGCCACGGTAAGCCGGGCCTGTACCTGTGGAAACTTTGCTTTGAAATCGCCCAAAATGCGTGGCAGCATGTATTCCGCAATAGTAGTGGACGCACCAATCATCAATGGCCCGCTCATCTGTCCAGTCAATTCGGCCATGCGAGCTTCCATCTCGGCATTCAGGTCGAGAATTTTTTCAGCGTAAAACATTGCCAAATCACCGGCTGGCGTCAAGGCAATCTTGCCGTGAGTGCGCTCAAACAGACGCGTGTTGAGATGTTCCTCGAACTGCTTAACCTGAAACGTTACCGCTGGCTGAGTCATGAATAGCAATTCAGCCGCTTTGGTGAAGCTAAGCTGCTTGGCGACAGTGTAGAATACTTGGATACGGCGATCAGCCATGGGTATACGGACTTGAGCAAGAATAATCCGTTATTCAATCACAATTTCTTGGACGAAGATAGACAGTTTTTATGAGCGATGCATGGAAACATCTTGATCTTGAGGGTGAGGGTCTACAAAGCGCGAACCTGCGCCTGGTGCAGTTAATGAAACGCCGCCCGAAGTCTTACGGCCTGCTCGCCCTGTTTCCACTGGGCCTGCATCGGGCTTACCTGGAAGATGTTCGAGGTGCCTGGGTTTATCGCGTTGCCAGCATTGCTGCGCTGTTGGCATGGTGGTTCGGACCAGGTTGGGCAGCGCTAGTCCTTGTTGCGCTTATAGTGGGCTTTGCAGTTTATGATATCCGCTGGATCGATGACCGCGTAGCTGCCCTCAATAAAGTGCTGCGCATGCAGGTTTATAAAAGCAGACCGGGCGCAGCAGCACCCAAAGGATTCCGTGGGCGCTATACGGACGATGACCTCGACGACTATCTCAAGGTAAAAGAACAGGAACGTGGTGGTCACGTTTTGCCGGGCAAAGATCCAGCTCTCAATAGCCGCAGCCGGGCACCCTCCTTTGCCGAGCAGGAAGCCATGCTTAAAGCGCTAGTTGAGTCCAAGCAAAACAATAAATCGCAGTGATGCCGGAAGTCATATACCCGGATATATTGCCGCACCTTAAACTGACTATTCACCACAACATGATGCTTGCATGAAACTGGGCTTTTACATCATTCTCTGCGCGCAGTTTTTGTCTGCGCTAGCTGATAACGCTCTGCTATTTGCCGCTATTGCCTTGCTCCAGAATTTAAGTGCACCATCCTGGCACACGCCGGTGTTGCAGGAATTCTTTGTGGTTTCGTATATCTTGCTGGCACCTTTTGTCGGTGCGTTCGCCGATGCGCTACCCAAAGGTCGCGTCATGTTCATCAGCAACAACATCAAGCTGATTGGTTGTTTTGCCATGTTGGCGGGTTTAAACCCCTTGTACGCCTACGGCATTGTCGGCTTCGGGGCTGCAGCCTATTCCCCTGCCAAATACGGCATCCTTACTGAATATCTTCCTCCAGCGAAGCTGGTTGCCGCCAATGCCTGGATGGAAGGCGCCACGGTAGCCGCCATTGTACTCGGGGCCATTCTAGGCGGACTGATGCTCAATTCCGATATTTCCGGGAATATCCTCCTGCACCTGCCTTTTCTGGGCGACATTGGCGTTGCCAAGCTCGCCATTGTGCTGATTACGCTGTTGTATATCGCGGCAGCACTGGCTAATCTGTTCATTCCCTGTATCGCCATGGACCATCGTCCTCCCAAGCGCAATCCGCTGTTTTTGCTGCACGACTTCTGGCACAGTTTCAAGCTGCTCTGGCGCGACCCCCTCGGCCAGGTCACGCTGGCGGTCACCACGCTGTTCTGGGGCGCAGGGGCTACCTTGCGCCTGGTCATCCTTACCTGGGCCGGGCTGGTGCTCAAATACGATATGCAACAGGCGACCCAACTCACCGCCGTGGTAGCCGTGGGTATCGCTATCGGCTCGGTACTGGCAGGGCGTTATATAAAACTACAGGATTCAATCAAGGTACTGCCTGCCGGTATCGTAATGGGCTTAGTCGTGATCGGCATGATGTTTGTCAACGACCCGCTCATCGCTGCCGGGTTACTGATGATAATCGGCGGGCTGGGTGGTTTTTTCGTGGTGCCGATGAACGCGCTATTACAGCATCGTGGCCATCTGCTAATGGGTGCGGGCCACTCCATTTCCGCTGCCACCTCGACGATCGCAGTGGCAAAGTATGGCAAACGACAAATAAAAGCCGCTGGCCGAGGCACGTCGGCCAGAATTTCTTCCACTCC
>JANMKH010000369.1:0-4349 GCA_031371965.1 Sulfuriferula sp. | reverse complement strand
TGCATGTTTTTCTGCACGCGGTTACCCGCATAGCCCCCGGCGGCGGCACCGGCTACGGTTGCCACGGTCTTGCCGTTGCCGCCGCCGATCTGGTTGCCCAATACCCCGCCCAGCACCGCGCCAACAGCCGTTCCGGCAATGCGATTCTGATCCCGCACCGGCGCCTGACGGGTGACGGGTTCTTCCCGGCAATCCTTGTGGGCCGTGCGGATGTCTTTGGTAATCGGCTGCACGTTGAAGACATCCGCATAGGTGGGTTGGGGATGCAGTGCCTTGTAACCCGCAACGCCGCCAATCGCGGTGACCGCTGCGGCGCCAGCTACTACACCAATCAGCATTGATTTATTCATCATGTCGTTCTCCTCTTTCGTGCCAATGAGGGCTTATCGTATCAGCATTAAACCATGCAGGCCTGTTTCAAATCGTTTCAAAGTTTTACACATTTCCCATACCCGGAATTCTTCCGTCTTGCACTTCAGCAGGTAATTTCAGTACCAAAACACCGCTGCACCCTAGTAGTGCGGAGCAGGCTGAAAGCGCACTCTAATTTGGCGCTTCGCCTGGATAGAAGAACGTCGATGGGGAAACCCCATTGATTCGTAAGTAGAAATATTCTGGCACGGCGATTGCTCAATACGTCGTATGACCTCTCTGCATTCATCCAAACTGATTCAATCTGCTTGTGCTTATTGTGGTGTCGGCTGCGGCGTACTGATCGAAACCGATGGTGTGAGCATCACCGGCGTGCGCGGCGATCCCGAGCATCCCGCCAATTTCGGCCGGCTGTGCACCAAGGGCGCGACCCTGCATCTGGTCGCCGCACAGACCGACGCGCGCGCGCTCTATCCTGAATTGCGCAGCGAACGCGGCGCAGCGCGTGAGCGCGTGTCCTGGGACAGTGCGCTGGACCATGCTGGCCGCCGCTTTGCCGAGATTATCCGCACCCACGGACCCGATGCGGTGGGCTTTTACATCTCCGGCCAGCTGCTGACCGAGGATTACTACGTATTCAACAAGCTGGCCAAAGGGTTGATCGGCACCAACAACGTCGATACCAACTCGCGCCTGTGCATGTCCAGCGCGGTAACCGGTTACAAAACCACGCTGGGGGCGGATGCGCCGCCCGCCTGTTATGACGATATCGCCGCGACGGATTGCCTGTTCATTGCCGGGTCGAACACAGCCTATGCTCACCCCGTCGTGTATCGCCGCATCGAGGATGCACGCAAAGAGAACCCCAATCTGAAAGTGATCGTGGTGGATCCGCGCCGTACCGACACGGCGCGCGAGGCCGACTTGCACCTGCCCATCCTGCCTGGCACCGACGTGGCACTGTTCAACGCCATGCTGCACGTGATGCTGTGGGAAAACATGGCCGACACCGACTATATCGCCGCGCATACCAGCGGCTTCGATGCGCTGCGTGCCACGGTGCGCGAGTATTCGCCCGAGGCAGTAGCCGGGCTGTGCGGCGTGCCGGCAGCGGACATCATCACCGCCGCGCGCTGGTTCGGGCAATCGCCTGCCACGCTGTCGCTGTATTGCCAGGGTTTGAACCAGTCCAGCCACGGTACCGACAAGAATGCAGCACTGATCAACCTGCATCTTGCCACCGGCCAGATCGGCCGCCCCGGCGCCGGGCCATTTTCGCTCACCGGTCAGCCCAACGCGATGGGCGGGCGCGAAGTCGGCGGCATGGCGAATCTGCTGTCCGCGCATCGCGATCTGGCTAACCCGGCGCATCGCGCCGAAGTGGCGGCGTTGTGGGGCGTGGATTCGGTGCCGGAAACTCCCGGCAAGACTGCGGTGGAAATGTTTGAAGCGGTCGCGCGCGGCGAGATCAAGGCGCTGTGGATTGCCTGTACCAACCCGGCACAGTCGCTCCCGAATCAAACGCTGGTACGCGCCGCATTGGCAGCGGCCGAATTCGTGGTGGTTCAGGAAGTGAACGCATTTACCGAAACCGCCGAATACGCCGACCTGCTGCTGCCCGCTGCGGCCTGGGGCGAGAAGGAAGGCACGGTTACCAACTCGGAACGCCGCATCACCCATTTGAAGGCCGCCATTGCCGCGTCCGGCGAGACACGCCCGGACTGGGAAATCGCGACAGATTTTGCACTACGATTAGGCGTGCTACTGGGCAAACCCGCTGACCGTCTGTTTCCCTACACCAACGCGGAAGCCGTGTTCAACGAACACCGCGAATCGACACGCGGTCGCGACCTGGATATCACCGGCCTGTCCTATGCGTTGCTGGATCAACAAGGCCCGCAACAGTGGCCGTTCCCGGAAGGTGCGAGCACAGGCAAGGCGCGGCTTTACGCTGACGGCGTGTATCCCACCGCCGACGGTCGCGCCAAATTCGCCAACCCGCGTTACCTGCCCACCGCCGAAGTGATTAATACGCGCTATCCGCTGCATTTCAACACCGGCCGTCTGCGCGATCAGTGGCATGGCATGAGTCGCACCGGCATGGTGGCACGGCTGTTCAGCCATGTGGAAACACCGGCCTTATCCATGCATGCCGACGACATGGCGCGACGCAGCCTCAAGGACGGCGACCTGGTGCGCGTAAAAAATTCGCGCGGCGAATTGCTGGTACCAGTGGAAGCCAGCGAAGAAATGCGCGTCGGACAAGTGTTCATGCCCATGCACTGGGGTGGACGCTATATGAGCGGCTTCGGCGTCAACACCGTTACCGCCGACCAGTGCGACCCGGTGTCGCGCCAGCCGGAACTCAAACATGCTGTCGTGCAGGTTGAGAAAGCACCACTACCCTGGCATATGGCGGTGATGCGACGCGACAATGCGGTGGCGCGCATGTTGCGCATCCAGCCGTTGTTGGCACGCTTCGATTACGCCAGCTGCGGCCTGTATGGTCGCGACAACCCGCTGCTGGTATTGCGCGTGGCGCACGGCACACCCCTGTCCACCGAGATGCTGGCGGAAATCGACGCCCTGCTCGACATGCGGGACGAGGCCAGCATCATGCGCTACGACGATCCCCGGCGCGGCATTTCCAAACGCGTCATGGTAGAAGACGGGCGCGTAGTCGGCGTGCGCCTGACCGGGGAAATCGCGGCACGCGACTGGCTAAAAGAAATGATGGCAGAGGGAGTAGAAATTGCTCCATTACGCAGCTGGGTACTGGCGCCCGTGGCCACGCCGCCTGCTGGTAGCCATAGTCGCGGGCGCATTATTTGCAACTGTCTCGATGTGCCTGAAATCAGGATTCTGGAAGCGCTGGCGCAAGGTGCGGATTTGACCGCCTTGCAAACCAGCCTCAAATGCGGCACCGAATGCGGCTCTTGCGTTCCCGAGCTCAAGCGCATGGTATCTGTGCACAAACAGGAGGCTGCATGAGTTATTCCGCCATTCTCAAAGAAATTGCGCGCGGCGTGCATGGTGCGCGCGACCTGACGCTGGACGAAGCCGAGCAACTGTACGGTGCCATGCTCGACGGTGGGGTACCGGAACTGGAGCTGGGGGCGATCCTGATTGCGCTTCGGATGAAAAGCGAATCAGCGGACGAACTGCTCGGTTTTTATCAGGCGCTGGAACGCCGCGTGTATCAGCTGGATGCACCGGGCGGCGGTGTGCGCCCGGTCGTGCTGCCCACCTACAACGGTGCGCGCCGCCAAGCCAATCTGTTACCGTTGCTGGCATTGCTATTGGTCAAATTTGGTGTGCCGGTACTGCTGCATGGCACGCTGGAAGGCGGTGGTCGGGTCGCCACCGCCTACATCCTGCGCGAACTGGGCATCCTGCCTAGCGCCAATATACGGCAGGCCAACGAGGCATTGGCGCGGGAGCGCATCGCCTTCGTCCCCACTGCGGCGTTGTCGCCGGGGCTGGCCAATCTGCTGGCGCTGCGCAACCGCTTGGGCGTGCGCAATTCCGGCCATTCTTTGGCCAAGATGATCGACCCGTTTGGCGGCAACAGCTTGCGCCTGGTCAGCGTATCGCATCCGGATTATCTGGAAAAGATGCGCGGTTTTTTCCAGACGGCCGGCGGCCGTGCATTGCTGTTGCGCGGCACCGAAGGTGAGGCTTTCGCCAACCCGAAACGCCGTCCCGATCTGGAATATTTTGAAGACGGGGCACAGCAAATATTGTTCGAGGCCGAAGCCGGCCCGCTCAAATCCCTGCCCAACCTGCCCGACTCTATTGACGCACCAGCAACCGCCACCTGGATACGCGAAGCGATGTCGGGGCAGCATCCTATACCACTGCCCATGGTCAACCAGCTTGCCTGCTGCCTGTATGGCGCGGGCTATACCAACGACATGAACCAGGCCAAGGCCATCGTCGCCATGGAAACTGCCAGTCTGGCCGCTGCCTGATTTTTC
>JANMKH010000334.1:0-2091 GCA_031371965.1 Sulfuriferula sp. | reverse complement strand
AACGCAATACCGTCAGCGCGGGGGTCACAAAGGCATCCAGCAAACGAGCTGTCTGCCAGGCGTCATCGCGCCGCAGGCGAAACGTGCCGTCGGCATCCAGCTCCAGCCCGGTAAAACGCTTGCGCGAGTGCCGCATCAAGTTGTAGGCGAGACTTGCCAGCAGTACCAGACTGCCTGATACGCGCATCCACCCTTCTGGAAACGCCCACCACACAGCCCACCCTGCAACACCATGCATGACAATCAGCATGCCCATCAGGCGACGCGATAAATACACATTGATGCGTAAAGGCGGCAAGTTCATGGCGATGATTGTAGAATAAGCGCATTCGGATTCCCACTTCATTGCACACCATGACCCAGAACATCCTCGACACCCTGCAAACCGGCGCAGTGTTCGCCGACCTCTCTCCGCTCGGCTTAATCGCCTTCAGTGGCGACGACACCGCCACCTACCTGCAAGGCCAGCTCACCAATGACGTGCGCAAGCTCGCCACCGGCGCAGCGCAGTACAGCGGTTTTTGCTCGCCCAAGGGCCGGCTGCTGGCCAGTTTCCTGCTCTGGAACCAGGACGGCGCGACCTATATGCAGCTCGCCGGCGACTTGCAGGAAGCCACCCAGAAGCGTCTGTCCATGTTCATCCTGCGCTCCAAAGTCAAAGCCCGCGATGCGCGCGCCGAGATAGTCCGCATCGGCGTAGCGGGCAAGCATGCCGCCCGGTTGATCGAAACCACGCTGGGCACGCTGCCGCCAACCGACATGAGCGTGGCGCACACGCCGGCGGGCAGCGTGATTCGCCTGGCTGCCGAGCGCTACCAGATCATCACCACACCCGAATCCGCCGCCGCGCTCAATGAAACTTTGAGCCGCGACGCCAGCCAGATCGATTATCCCGCCTGGCAGTGGCTGGAAATCCGCGCCGGTATTCCCACCATCCTGCCCGCCACGCAGGAGCAGTTCGTCCCGCAGATGGTCAACTTCGACCTCACCAACAGCGTCAATTTTCAAAAAGGCTGCTATACCGGCCAGGAAATCGTCGCCCGCACCCAATACCTGGGCAAGCTCAAGCGCCGCATGTACCTGGTGCACGGCGACAGCCCCGCCGCGCCCGGCGACGAACTCTACAGTGCCGATATGGAAGGCCAGGCCAGCGGCATGATCGTCAACGCCCAACCCGCCCCCAATAGCGGCTGGGATGCGCTGGCGGTAATCCAGATCAGCAGCGCCGACGCCCACCCCATCCACCTCAAGTCGCTCGATGGCGCGCGCCTGACGATCGAACCCCTGCCCTACGCACTGGCGTGAACCACTATTACATTTACTACCGGGTGAAAGATGACGACGCCGAAACCGAAACCCAGATACGCGCCATGCAAACGCGCCTCGCCTGCCGCAGCGGGATCAGCGGCCACCTGCTGAAACGCCGCGACGATCCATCCACGTGGATGGAAATCTACGAAAATGTGGCGGATAGTATCAATTTTGAGCACCAACTCGCCCGTGCCGTGTCCGAGTTCGATGTGGACATGTTTTTAGCCGGCGATGGACGGCGCGTGACCGAGTGCTTTGCCGGAGATGTTGCGCCGGCATCCACACCTGCTTGCAAGACAAACTAAAACATATTTTTTCAACCACTGACAGACAGGAAATCAAATTGGCCAAACCCAACTATCAATACGAGAAACGTCAAAAAGAACTCGCCAAGAAAAAGAAGAAAGAAGACAAGCTGAAAGAAAAAGCGCAGAAAAATGAAGAACCAGCCACAGACAATCCAGCCGATACGCCCGAGGCTAGCGGTACTGGAAATACCAAATAAGTACTGCGTAATCATCAGCCCTAGCTTAGTGCAGTCGTTTGTACTCACATTGTTAATCAGCGTCAATAACTGACCATGATTCCGGGGTAAACAGCGACAAATTTGACCACTCTGTATTGTGCCAACATTCGCGTTATGCCACCGACTGCTGGAAGCAGCGTACCTGCACAACGTGTATCACTCCGAATCCAACGTGCCGTTGAGCGGACACCGCTTCGGGGTGCCGCTCAACTCAATTACATTAGCAGTCAGAGGACATTGCTTGTACACACTCG
>JANMKH010000328.1:0-3326 GCA_031371965.1 Sulfuriferula sp. | reverse complement strand
GGCAGCGTGACTTCGGGGTACGAACATTTTTATGCCTGGAAGGACATCTGGCCGGAGAGTAACCGGGCCTACACGCCGCCGCTGGGCGTGGAGCGCGAACAGGAGCGGATGATACAGGGGCTGCTTGCGCCCGCGACGCTGCTGGACGTGCTGCGCACCTGCACGGTGTTCATGGATACGGATTCGGGCAAGCGGGTGAAGGTGGTGAGCCGCTACCAGCAATACCGTGCCGCCCACCGCATCGTGGAGCGTTTGCGCACCGGCGCAACCATGGTGGAACGCTCCGGCGTGGTGTGGCATACCCAAGGCTCGGGCAAATCGCTGACCATGGTGTTCGTGGCGCGCATGCTGCGAGCTTCGGCTGATCTGGCGGATTTCAAGATTCTGCTGGTCAATGACCGCGTGGATCTGGAGGACCAGCTCGCCGCCACCGCCAGGCTGATCGGCGGCAAGGTGAATGTGATCGAGAGCACGGCGCAATTACGCGAGCACCTTGCCACTTCCGCTTCCGACATCAACATGGTGATGGTGCACAAGTTCATGGAGCGCGCCGAGGCGCTGCCGTTGAAAGTGGCGGAAGCGCTGGCGAGTTACAGCGCGGCGCCGTCCGGCCAGACCTTCGGCGTGGTGAATCCATCCGACCGTATCCTGCTGATGATCGACGAGGCGCACCGCACGCAAAGTTCGGACTTCGGCGACAACATCTTCGAGGCTTTCCCCAATGCGACGCGTATTGCCTTCACCGGCACGCCGCTCGTCACCGAGCAGCACGGCAACCGGCGCACGGTGAAGCGCTTCGGTGAATACATCGACACTTACAAGCTGATGGACGCGGTGCACGACGGCGCGACCTTGCAAATCCTCTACGAAGGGCGCACGGCGGACACGGCGCTGAAGGACAAGCACGGCTTCGATACCCAATTCGAAGACTTGTTCAAAACGCGCAGCGAAGCGGAACTACTCGCCATCAAGAAGAAGTACGGCGCGAGCGGGGATATCCTCGAAGCAGAGAAACGTATCGAGGCGATTGCCCGCGATTTGGTGGCACATTACATCGATAACATCCTGCCGGATGGTTTCAAGGCGCAGGTGGTGTGCCACTCCAAGCTGGCGGCGATTCGCTACCAGAAGTCGATCCGGGCGGCGCTGGCCGAACGCTTGGACAGCGAGAAGCTCAAGCCGAAGCCCGATGACGAGTTGATCCGCCGCATCGCTTTTTTGAAGGCGGCGGTGGTCGTCTCATCCGACGCCACCAACGAGCTGGCGGTCATCACCGAGGCGCGCAAGGAAGCCAAGCGCTGGAACGCGGTGGAAAACTTCTGCAAGCCCTTCGACTTCGACGACCCGGACAAGGACCTCACCGGCATCGCCTTCCTGATTGTGTGCGACATGCTGCTGACCGGCTTCGATGCGCCAGTAGAGCAAGTGATGTACATCGACAAGCGGCTCAAGGAACACAACCTGCTGCAGGCGATCGCGCGGGTGAACCGGGTGACGAAGAACAAGCACCGCGGCTTTATCGTGGATTACATCGGCCTGGCGAATCATCTGGCGCAGGCGCTGGCGATTTATTCACAGGAGGACGCGCAGGACATCCAGCAGGGTTTGAAAAGCCTGCTGACCGAGCTGCCGATCCTGGAAGAACGCTACGAGCGCCTGTTGCAGCACTTCCGCGCCGCCGGGGTGGGCGCGATCGAAGCCTTTGTGAAGGATGAACTGCCCACGCCCGAGGCGGAAGTCGCCGTGGTGCATGCGGCGGTGGGCGTTTTGAAGGACATCAAGCGCCGTGCGGACTTCGAGGTATATCTGAAGAAGTTTCTGCAGAGCCTGAACCTGATTCTACCCAATCAGGCCGGACACCCGTATCGCGGCCCGGCGCGCCGCTTCGGCTACCTGCTACGCATGGTCAAGGAGCGCTACAAGGACGACTCGCTCGACATCGCGGACGCGGGCGCGAAGGTGAAGGCGCTGATCAACGAGCACCTCATCGACCTGGGGATCAACCCCAAGATTCCGCCCATTGAGTTGCTGGCCGATGACTTCATCAGCAATGTGCAGAAACATGCTCAGGGCGACCCGGAGGCCAAGGCCAGCGAGATGGAACACGCCATCCGCAAGCACTGCACGGTGCACTTTGATGAAGACCCGGCTTTTTACAAACGCCTGAGCGAGAAGCTGGAGAAACTGATTCAGGATCACCAGAACAACTGGCAGGTACTGGCCGAGGGCTACGAAGAGATTCGGAACGAGGCGATGGAAGGCCGCACCGATGCCATCGAAGGACTGAGCAAAGAGGCGACGACTTTCTACGACTACGTGGTGCAGCTTGCTTTCGGCGGCGGCGACATACCGCCCGAGTCACGTGCGTCGCTGAAGAAACTCATGGCGCGCATTGTGGAGACGCTGCAGGGCACCATCGACATCATCGACTTCTGGAAAAAACCCATCGAGGTGAAAAACCTGCGGGGCAACATCGACACGGAAATCCTGCTCGCCAACATCTCACAGCTCACCGCGAAGCACGAACGGATCGCGGTGGAGATCGTCAAACTGGCCGAGAAACGGCACGAGGAACTGACGAAATGAGCACCACCCGGGACCAGGATATTTCCTACGAAATCGTGCGCAGCCGACGCGCAACGGCGGATATCGTCATCGAGCGCGATGGCCGCGTGCTGGTCCGCGCACCCGAGTCAATTCCCGACGAGCGAATCGAGGACTTGGTCGAGGCCAAGCGCTACTGGATATACAAGAACCTCGCCGAATGGCGTGACCTCAACGCCACCCGCGTGCTGCGCGAGTATCGCAATGGCGAAGGCTTTCTTTACCTGGGCCGATCTTACCGTCTGTTGCTGGTTGCCGATCAGGAAGAACCTCTGCTGCTGAAGAATGGGCGCTTTTGCTTGCGACGTGACCTGGTGGATCAAGGCGCAATAGAAGCCGCGAAGGCAGCCTTCCGTGATTACTACATCGCGCGCGGCACCGAGCGCATCCGCCAGCGTGTGGACTACTACATGCCCAAAGTCGGGGTAACTCCGCGCGACATCGACGTCCGCGAACTCGGCAATCGCTGGGCCTCATGCTCGCCCAACGGCAGCCTGGCCTTTCACTGGAAGTGCATGATGGCCCCGCAAACCATCATCGACTACATCGTGGTGCATGAGCTTTGCCACTTCCATCACCCCGACCACACCGATGCTTTCTGGAATGAAGTGGACAAAGTGCTGCCGACCCATGGCGAGCGCAAGGAATGGCTGCGGGCCCATGGCGCGGGGCTGGATGTGTAGTACTCGATAATCGCATTAACAAGCCCACACCAACACTCC
>JANMKH010000322.1:0-4631 GCA_031371965.1 Sulfuriferula sp. | reverse complement strand
GTCATGGCGCCACCCCGGCCGGCGTGGTCATCGCGCTGGATCGCATGGAGCGCGGCCAGGGGACTTTGTCTGCGGTACAGGAAGTGCAAGTACAATACGGCATCCCGGTATTCGCCATTGCCAGCCTTGCTGACCTGCTGGCGTATTTGCATGACCATCCGGACATGGAACAGAATTTGCTGGCAGTGGCCCGTTACCGGGAAGTTTACGGTGTGACTTAAGAGAATAAAAAATGCGCATTCTACTCTGGATAATGATTTTTGGATTGGCACTCCCCGCACAGGCTGCCATGTATAAATGGGTGGACGCACAAGGCCACACTCATTACAGCGATACGTTGCCGCAACGGGCCACTGGACGTGCCAATGTAGAACTTGATAAACAGGGCCTGACAATCAAACAAAATGCTGGCGCGATGACGCCGGAGCAACAACAATTGCGCGCCGCCGAGCAAGTGCGCCTGCAACAGGAGTTACAAGCCAAAACCGAACAGAAACGGCGCGACACCGCGTTGCTGAATACCTATACTTCTCCCGCAGAAATCGATCTTGCTCGTGACCGCAGCCTGGAGCAGACCAAGCAGGCCATCAAAAGCAACCAAATTCAACTAAATCAACTGCGTACACAGCAAGCACAGATCGATCAAAAAATAATGGCGAACACGCGTGGCAAGCGCCCAATACCGGCCCACATCACGGAAGCGCAGGATGCCAACGCTCGTGAAATTTCTCAGATGGAAAGAATAATTGCACAAAAAAACAAGGAAATGACCGACACCCGAGCCAAATTTGATGCCGACAAAGCACGATTTATCGAACTGACTGGACCACGTCGCTAATGCCTGCGAAAAAACTGCGATTGAAACTACCCGCCATCCCGACTCGTACTTAACATGGGTGACACTGATGGTAACGCAACATTAAGGTTTCGAGCCAGTTCAGTGCCCCAGCCTGTCATCATGTTCACGCCTGTACTCGCCTTCAATCACACCGGGCGCGCTATGCGTTTGCTGCTGTGAACGCCCGCTGATCAGACGGAGCGGCAAGAACAATACCAGCACGGCTAACACGTCGCTGATTACCCCCGGGAAAATAAACAATGCGCCAGCAATCATGGTACGACCGCTATCAATCAACGCGCGCAATGGAGAACCGCCTGATTGAAGGGTCATACTCATGCGCGCAAAAAATGCCAGGCGCTCGCCCACGATCAGCAACCATCCTGCCAACATGCCGGCTGCCAGCAAAACAATAATCCACCAACCAATATAATGGTATATCTGAACCAGTGTATAAATCTCCAGCGCCGGGAAACTCAACACTATAATCATGCCCAACAAGACGCGCATCGCTGAAACCTTCTAAATCCAAATATGGAAGCAATCGTTATCTTAACCAACCTGCCTACTGAAGACAGCGCTCAGCGCCTGGCAAAGCAGCTGGTGACAACAAAAATTGCCGCGTGTGTGAACATTATGGCACCCTGCCTGTCCACCTACCGGTGGCACGACTCAATAGAATCCACAACCGAGGTACCTGTACTGATTAAAACCCAGCGATGCCATTACGATGCGGTGGAACGAATCATTCGCGCATGTCATCCCTATACGGTACCTGAAATCATCGCTCTACCCATCGTGGCTGGCTTGGCCGAATATCTGGGCTGGATCGCCACAGAAACTACCGACAATGCATGAATGTCCAGATTAGGACATTCCTGGAAATTTAAAGCGCTTATGCAGTAAGAATTTCGTGGACCTAATAGACTTATTAATATTGTGTATATAGATACGCAACGCCGGGAGATTGAATAGATGCGCATTTTTGGTTTTTTGTTTTTATTTGTCGTCAGCCTGATCCAAGTACACGCTGCAGATTTGCTGGAACCCGAGCAGGCGTTCAGATTCTCGGCCCAGCAGGTCGACGCTGATCATCTGGAAGTCCGCTACCAGATTGCCGATGGCTATTACATGTACCGCGAACGTTTCAAATTCAGCATGACCGGCGGCACGCTGGGCACGCCTCAGTTCCCTCCAGGAAAGATGCACGCGGATCCGACGTTTGGCCCGATGGAAACCTATCGTAACGAAGTACGCGTCAAATTGCCATTTACCCGTACCGGCAACGCGCAGAGCGTAACGCTCAAGGCAGTATCGCAAGGTTGCGCGGATGCGGGAGTGTGTTACACACCGATGGATAGCGTAGCGACTATCAAACTCGCGGCTGCCGACACCGCTTCTTCCCAGTCGACTGGTGGGCAGTCTAGCGGCGTATTGGCCAGCCTTCGCAATCTGGGCGACCGGATCACCGGTAACGCGCCGCCTCAATTTCTGCCGCCGGACGAAGCCTTTAAATTGAGCCTGAATGCTGTCGACGCTCAGACCTTGAAAGCCAGCTTCACCCTGGCCCCTTCCTATTATCTGTATAAAAACAAAATTCACTTCACGGTAAAATCACCCGCCGGGGTTAGTGTGGCCAATATCGCACTGCCCGCCGGTGACATTGAACAGGACCCCAACTTTGGCCGCCTTGAGGTTTATCACCATAATTTTAATGGCAACATCATCCTCAATCGCCCTGTCGGCAGTGCCGACAAGGTCGTGGTAGAAGCGAGCTATCAGGGATGCAGTGAAAAAGGCGTGTGCTATCCGCCAATCAGCAAAACCATCACCCTGACCCTGCCTGCGGCCACCGCAGCTGGATCGGCCAACTCGGCGGCGAATCTGGAACCCATCATGCCGCCGGCTGCGGCACCCTTGCCACCCACAACGGCGACCACCTCGGTTGCGGCGGCGCCTGCAGCAGCCCCGCTATCAGAATCGTCGCAAATCGAGCGCGTCCTCAAAGGCGGCCATTTCTGGACCATCATTGCCACGTTTTTCGGCGCCGGACTGTTGCTGTCGCTCACTCCATGCGTATTTCCAATGATCCCGATTCTGTCGGGGATCATTGCCGGACAAAAACACGTCACGCGGCTGTCTGGATTCCTGCTGTCACTCGCCTACGTGCTGGGCGTAGCTATTACCTACGCATTGGCGGGTGTTGCCGCAGCACTGTCCGGCACGCTGATTTCCAACGCCCTGCAGAACCCGATTGCGTTATCCATCGGCGCAGGCGTGTTCGTGCTGCTGGCATTGTCCATGTTTGGTTTTTTCGAGTTGCAGCTGCCCAGTTTCATCCAGAGCAAATTTTCTGACGCCAGCAATAAAGTAAAGGGCGGAAATTTTATTGGGGTGTTTGTCATGGGAGCGCTGTCGGCACTGATTATCGGACCGTGTGTCGCGCCGCCTCTGGCTGCCGCACTGGCATTCATCGCCCAGACCGGCAGCACGGTACTCGGCGGCTGGGCGCTGTTCGCGCTGGCGATCGGCATGGGCGTGCCATTGTTGCTGGTGGGCATCTCCGCCGGCACGCTATTGCCACGCGCCGGCAGCTGGATGAACGCCGTGAAAAACTTCTTCGGCGTACTCATGCTGGCAATCGCCATCTGGCTGATTACCCCGCTGATACCGGCCTGGATTCAAATGTTGCTGTGGGCCACACTGCTTATCGCTTCAGCCATGCACCTCAAGGCCATCGAACCCCTTGCCGTCAACGCCTCCGGCTGGCTACGCCTGTGGAAGGGGCTGGGCATAATTGCGCTACTGGCTGGCGTAGCCCTCATTGTGGGTGTGCTGGCAGGCGGGCGCGATGTGCTGCAACCCCTGTCCGTGTTCCAGGGCGGCGTGAGTGGCGCCGGCGCTGCACAAACCGAACTGAAGTTTACCCGGGTCAAAAGCCTGGCTGAGCTGGACAACAAAATCAGTCAGTCATCCGGAAAATTCGTGGTACTCGATTTTTACGCTGACTGGTGCGTGTCATGCAAGGAAATGGAGCATGGCACTTTTACCGACCCGAAAGTGCAGGCGGCCCTAAAGGATGCGGTGTTACTCCAGGCGGATGTCACCGCCAACACTCCCGACGACAAAGCCCTTCTTAAACGCTTTGGCCTGTATGGCCCACCGGGGCTGATATTCTTTGATCGTAACGGCAAAGAAGTCGCTTACCGGGTAATCGGCTATCAGCCGCCCGCACAATTCCTGAATAGCCTGGACGCCGCTTTGCGCTGATCCCCATGAAAAAAAATCTCTCTCTTATTTTGTTCGTATTGATCGGCTTGCTGGCGCTGGGCGGTGGCTACTATGCGTACCTGCACAATCGGCCACAATCTGCTCCCGTGCCGGCGGCAGTTGACAGTAGTGACGCCGCCGCCACGCTGTTCAAGGCCGGATTCAAGGATCTGGCCGGTATCCGCCAGCCTCTGTCGCAATGGCGTGGCAAGGTGCTGGTGGTGAATTTCTGGGCCACCTGGTGTCCCCCGTGCCGCACGGAGATCCCGGAATTTATCAAGCTGCAAACCAAATACGGCGCGCAGGGTGTGCAGTTTGTCGGTATTGCCATTGACGAGACGGCCAAGGTTCAGGCCTTCTCTGACCAAATGGGCATGAATTATCCGGTTTTGGTGGGCGACCTGGACGCGGTGGCTTTGTCGCAGGCCACAGGCAACCGCCTGGGTGGCCTGCCCTACACGTTGATCCTGGATCGCTCGGGTAAAATTGTCGCCACCGAACTTGGTGGTTTGAGCACTGCCAA
>JANMKH010000288.1:0-5539 GCA_031371965.1 Sulfuriferula sp. | reverse complement strand
CGGGCGCCGACGCGATATACAGGAAGAAGCCGGCAAAATGCAGCGCCACCGTGCCCGACAGCAGTAAAAACACCGGATTGGTAAACACCATGCGGTAATTGCGTGCCAGTGGCCCGGGAGAGAAATTGACGCCCAACCGGGGGCAGTGTTTCCGGTAAATAACGCCAACTCAATGCAAACAGTAATACACCCAGCAGTGCCATGAAAACGAATACCGAATGCCAGCCGAACCCGGTTTGCAGCCAGCCTCCGATCACCGGGGCAACGGCAGGAGAAATACCGAAAATCATGGTGACATGCGACATCAGGCGCTGCGCCTCATGACCCGCATAAAGGTCGCGAATAATCGCCCGTCCTATCACCATACCCGTCCCGGCGGACAGGCCCTGCATGGCGCGAAAGAACAGCAGGTGATTGATGTCGTAAGAAAACACGCAGCCGATAGAGGCCAGTACAAACGCCACCAGCGCCACCAGAATCACCGGCCGGCGCCCGAATGCATCCGACAGCGCGCCATGCAGCAGCATCATCAGTGCAAACGCCAGCAGATACACGCTCAAGGTCTGCTGCAGTTGAATCGGCGTGGCATGCAGGCTTGCCCCCATATCCGGAAATGAGGGCATGTACGTGTCAATCGAAAACGGTCCCAGCGTCGCCAGCCCGGCGAGCAGAACGGTGAGCGCGAAACGGTGATGTTTGGGGTGTGTCGTCACGTGAGCGGAATCAATGTGCCCGTTCCTGCACCAGGATCCATGGAGCGACCACTACTGCCCACAACAGGGCATTGCGATTTTGCCAATCCGCGGCGGTTTCGTCATCCAGCTTGAGCACTTTTCCTGCTGCCATCCATGCCTGCACCGCGACATTGTCGTCGCAGGCAATGTGTGCGGCGACATCCACCAGATCAAGATGGCTGCTCACATGAACGAGAGCACCTTTGGCGAAAAACCCTTGCAATTCCGTCCACTCTACTTGAGCAGTTTCGGTATTGAGTTGGGCGCGCATGAGTTCGAGTTGGTTAGTCATGTAAATGATAGTGAGGATGTCTGGATATCAGCAGCGATTTTATCGTGCCCGATCAGCAAGAGGAATAACTGCATGCGGCGGCTGACAAATGAGTCGCTTTCAAACGGCCTGATTTTTGCTGTTCTCTAAAAGTGAAGGGAGGATGACCTCGGTGCAACACCCTGAAATTCAATTATGATTACTTTTGAGTTGCTGGCTTACATACGAATACTCGACGCATTTGACGAAGTTTCCATTGATTCAAAACTTACTGGAGGTACCCAGGGTTTAGGTATGTCGATATTTGAAATGCGTGATTGGGCGCTGAATTCATTATAAGTAGCTGGGCATAATATGAAGAAAATTCCTTTTGGACTTAGAGCAAAGTTAATACTGGTGGTAGTCATAGGGCTGCTTGTCGGCGTTAGTACACTCGGTTTTTTTAAGTTACAACAGGATCGTCAGAGCATCTATCAGGCAGCAAATAGTTCTGGTCAAGAACGCATTGCGTTGATTGCAAAAGCACTTTCAAATTTGCTGGCAGGCTACGATTATACCAATATGGAATCGCTTGCCAGCAGCATTGTCGCAGCCCCGGATGTATTGATACTCAGGATCACCAATCGGAATGGAAAAGTCGCGGTAGAGCGCACGAATAAAAATCTTGGCCAGGACGGTCGCAGTATGTCTTTTACGGCACCTGTTGTGTTTGGGACCGAAGTAATTGGCAGCGTAGAGATGCTGGTTTCAACAAATACACTTGAGGCCGCCATCCATGAATCTTTCCAGGGGATACTGCTTTGGATTGGCTCGGTGATATTGTTCCTTGGCGTGCTTATCTATGTTGCAGTGTCGCTAGTTATTCTTACACCCATCGCGAAAATCAGAAATATGATGCAAGACATTGTTGCAAATCCTGATGGCGAGCTTCAAATAATGAAGATATCAGGCAATGATGAACTGGCCGACCTGGCCAATATTTTTAACAAGGTGCAGACATCCTTGTATATGCACCAACAAAAATTAAAAGCACAGGTTCAGATTGCGGATGAAAATCTGACAAAAGCAAATCAGGAACTCACATTTCGTTCCAGAGAACTTGAACAAATGGTATCGCTGTCACAGCAGCTTGCCACCACCGACAGCTTGACCGGATTGCATAACCGACGGTTTCTCGATGAAAACCTGAGTTCGGTTTTTGCGCAGGCAAAAAGGCATGCAGATCCCCTCTGCCTGATTTTACTGGACGTGGATTTCTTCAAACAAATCAATGATAAATATGGTCACGCTTCCGGTGATGTGGTGCTAAAGACGTTGGGCAATCTGATTCGCTGGAGTACTCGTGATAGCGATATCAGTGCCCGTATGGGTGGCGATGAATTTGCCTTTATTCTTCCCAGAACATCGGCTCATCAAGGAATGCTTTTTGCGAAGAATCTATTGGAAAAAACCCGTGAACATGCTTTTGTGATTCCCGGTGAAAAAATCATACAGGTAACTTTAAGTTTCGGTGTGGCGGAACTGGTTGAAGATATTCTCAGTGTGGAAGCATTATACGGTGCTGCAGATAAAGCCTTGTATGCAAGCAAGCACAGGGGCCGTAATCAGGTGACCGGGATCTATAACAACGAGTTTGTCTGACACTAGCAGAGGAGGGGATCCAGATGTTCAAGGCAAAATTATTTCTGACATTGTCGCTTATATTGATGTTTCCGCAAGCGAATGCGCAGGACATTACCATCGGTGCTGTCGCAATGGATGCGCCGGTGGAAATGATCAAACGCATGACGCCACTAACGGAGTACCTTGCGCAGCAGACTGGGTATCGGGTGCAGTTTCGGCCGGCCCCGAATCTCGATTCGGCAGTAGCGGATTTGGGCAGCGGCAAGGTGCAAATAGCGTATATGACGCCTATTGCTTATATCATGGCGCATGAAAAATACCAGGCGGTGCCTTTGGTAACACCGCTTACGCATGGTAAATCCACTTTTAATCTTGTTGTGGTTGTACAGAAAGACAGTCCGGTCAAAAAACTTGAAGATTTGAAGGGTAAGCGTTTTGCTTTCGGAGACCCCAAGGCTTTTCTGCAACCTGCTGTATTGCTCGAAGCGGGGATGGATATACAGGCTTTTTCAGCAGTGGCTTATTTGAAGCATTATGACAACATCGCCAAAGCGGTTCTGCTGGGCGATTTCGATGGCGGCATCATGAAAGATACCGTCTACGAGAAATTTGCGTCGCAAGGTCTGCGTGTGGTGCATACCTCACCACCCCTCGCATCCTATGTTTTCGCGGTAAGCGGCGAGCTTGATGCTGCAATGCAGAACAAATTGAGGGAGGCGTTCATGAAGCTTAACCGTCGCTCGCCCGAAACGCTGTCTGTACTGAAAACGCTTGATCAAGGTTACGATGGCTTTCAGCCATCCTTCGATAAGGACTATGACCAGGAACGGAAATTAATTGCGCGTGTAAAAAAATAAAGTATGGAAATGTGCCTCAGGTAATTAACGAGCTGCGCAAATGAGAGAGGAGGGTTGGATAATTTATCCAGCCTTTTTTTACTGGTGCCCCCGACACGAATCGAACGTGTGACCCTTCCCTTAGGAGGGGAATGCTCTATCCACTGAGCTACGGGGGCAAGGCTCGCATTCTAGCTTATTATGTCGTTTCAAATAAGCTGCCATAGAGACTTCCATGCCCCTCCCGCGCCTGCCCCGTACCGTTATCGTCCTCAGCTTCGTGAGTTTTTTTAACGATCTGGCTTCGGAAATGGTGGTGCCGCTGATTCCCATACTGCTGGCCACAGTGCTGGCGGCCGGGCCGGTGGCGCTGGGTCTGGTCGAGGGCGTGGCCGATGCGGTGGCATCCTTGCTCAAGCTGTGGTCGGGACGGCGCTCTGATTTGTTGGGTGGGCGACGCAAGGGATTAGCGTTAGCCGGTTATGCGTTATCCAATAGTGTCCGCCCGTTACTGGGGATAGCGGGTAGTTGGCCGGTATTGCTCGCTTTGCGCAGCCTGGATCGAGTGGGCAAGGGGTTGCGCAGCGCGCCGCGCGATGCGCTGGTGGCGGATGCGACGCCGCCAGAAATCCGCGGTCTGGCGTTTGGATTTCACCGAGCGATGGATAATGCCGGAGCAGTGGGCGGCAGCCTGATTGCGGCGGCGGTGCTGGCGTGGTCAGGCATGTCGCTGACTCAAGTCATTCTCTGGTCGGCGCTGCCAGGTGCAATAGGGGTATTGCTGATTGCATTTGGCATAGGGGAAAAGCCACAGCCTGCCATTGCTGCGCCGCCCCCAGCGCTACCATCGTTGCCCTGGTCAATGCTGGCTGTGCCGTTGAGACGTTATCTGCTGGTATTGATGCTGTTCACTTTCGCGCGCGCTTCCGAGACCTTTATCGTGTTGCGCGGACACGAACTGGGCATGAGCGTGGTCGAATTGCTGCTGCTGTGGGCGGCACTGAATCTGGCCAAGGCGCTGACTTCCACGCGCGGCGGCGTGCTGGCGGACAAGTTGGGAAAAGAGCCGCTGATCCTGTTCGGTTGGGCAGCGTTTGGCGTGACCTTCATGCTATTGGGTTGGGTGGCGCATAGTGGTTGGCTGTGGGCGGTGGCCATCCTCTATGGCCTAACCACCGGTTTTGCAGAAGGCCCGGAACGCGCGCTGATCAGCGACTTTGCCGGGGAGGAGACGCGCGGCACCGCGTTCGGCTGGTATCACCTGATGACCGGCGTGGCAGCGATCCCGGCGGGACTGACGTTCGGTTTGATCTGGCAGCTGCAGTCTGCAGAATGGGCGTTTCGGTACGCCGGCATGCTGGCGCTGGTCGCCGCACTGTTGATGCATTTTTGGGCGTGGCCCGTACATTCGAGAGGAAAAGCATGAAATTCATTATTCTGTTTATCGTACTGAGCGCCGCGCTGGCTTTGGTCTGGATGCGTTCCAGCCACGCCGCAGCCATACCTGAGGTGGGGCAACCAGCACCGGATTTCAGCCTGATCGACCAGAACGGCAAGCTGCAGAATCTGGCGGATTATCGCGGCAAGTGGCTGGTGCTGTATTTTTATCCGAAAGATGAAACTCCGGCATGCACCACCGAAGCGTGCGCATTTCGCGACGATATTCTGAAAATTCGCAAACTCAATGCAGAAGTGGTGGGGGTGAGCATAGACGACGCCAGCCGCCACGCCGAATTCGCCAAAAAACACGGCCTGCCGTTCCCGCTACTGGCTGATAAAGACGGCATAGTGGCCGCACGTTATGGATCGGTGACCAATCTGATCGTGATGAAACTGGCCAAACGCAATACTTTCATCATCGATCCGCAGGGCAGGATTGCCAAGGTCTATGCCGGCGCTGACGCCGGCCGCAAGTCCGAACAGGTGATTGCTGATTTGCCCAAGCTCGAGGCGGCGCGTCCCAATTCGCATTGAGCGCACATGTCGCGCTTCTGTAGGGATGGGCGGCTTGCCGCCAAATCGCAAAAGTTTTGCTCAACCGGGCGTATGAATCACTAGGCCACGCCTTCACGAAA
>JANMKH010000252.1:0-1988 GCA_031371965.1 Sulfuriferula sp. | reverse complement strand
TACGCTGGCGATGCCGACAATTGTGTTTGCGTGCGCTTTACCTGCATGCTTCCCCAGACCCGGGCTGTACTTGCCGACTTGCTGCGTCGCAGCAGCCAGAACTGATTATTCGCTTCATCGGGGAGGCGTCCAACATGGATGACCACCCTGAGCGCCGATTTGTACTAGATGACTGATGCATCCCCCCGAATTGGCGAAATCGTACATCGCCCATGCCCAATATTCGCGCCACTGTACCGGCGCAAACTCAGCCCTTGCGGACGGCTTCGATGACATTGCTCAGGCCTTTGATGCGCGCCAGCGCGCGGTTGAGCGGTTGCAGGCTGGCGCTATGGACATGAAAGTGCATCACCGCCATGTCGGTTTTGGATTCGGTATTGACGCGCACCACCGCCAGCCGTTCTTTTGCCAGCACCTCGGAAATATCGCGCAACAGGCCGTGACGGTCGAATGCAGTGACGCAGATTTCGCTCTCGAACGCGCTGTCCTCGCCCCACGCCGCCGCCAGCAGACGTGCCTGGCGCTCACCCGATATGCGCTGAATGTTGGCGCAGTCGCGGCGATGGATGGTGACGCCGCGCCCCTGCGTGGCATACCCGGCAATCGCGTCGGGAGGCGCCGGTTTGCAGCAGCGCGCCAGCGTTACCGGCAGATTGCTCACCCCTTCGATCAGGATGCCCTCGGCGGGTTTATCGGTCTGCGCCTTGCTTGTCCGGCGCTTGGCCGGCGTCTCCACGGGCAGCGCAGTTTGTTCCTGCAGGGCGCTCGCCACCTGGTGTGGCGTGATGTCGCCGCGTCCCAGCGCGGCGAGGAACTCATCGACGCGCGATTCGCCGAATTTCTGCGCCAGCTTGTCCTGATTGACCTCCACAGCCCCCTGGCGATGCAGTTCCTTGTCCAGAATGGCGCGTCCCTGGGCGACGTTTTCTTCGAAGTGCAGATACTTGAACCAGTGCCGCACCTTGGCGCGGGCGCGCTGGGTGACCAGATAACCCAGCGTCGGATTGAGCCAGTCACGGCTCGGTGCGCCTTCTTTGACGGTAAGGATTTCCACGCGCTGGCCGTTTTTCAGCGGCGTGTTGAGCGGCACCATCACTCCATCCACCTTGGCTCCCCGGCAGCGATGGCCCAGATTGGAATGCACGTGATAGGCAAAATCCACCGGGCTGGCTCCGGCAGGCAGGTCGATCACCCGCCCCTGCGGCGTGAGCACATAAACACGATCCTGAAATAACTCGTTCTTGAACAGCTCGGCCAATTCGGCGCTGTCCGCCACTTCGTCCTTCCATTGCAGAATCTGCCGCAACCAGGCGATTTTGTCCTCGGCACCGGCGGCGGCGCTGCTGCCCTCCTTGTAACGCCAGTGCGCGGCCACGCCCAACTCGGCGTGCTTATGCATGTCGAAGGTGCGTATCTGCACTTCCAGCGCCTTGCCCTCGGGGCCGATCACGCCGGTGTGCAGCGAGCGGTAGTCGTTGCTCTTGGGCTGGGCGATGTAGTCGTCGAACTCGCCGCTGATCGGCTGCCACAGGTTGTGCACGATTCCCAGTGCGGTGTAGCAGTCGCGCAGCTCCGGCACCAGAATGCGCACCGCGCGGATGTCGTAGAGCTGGTCGAATTGCAGATGCTTGCGCTTCATCTTGTTGATGATGCTGACGATGTGTTTGGGACGGCCCGTCACCTCGGCCTGGATGTGGACAGCGCGCAGTTCAGCCTGCAATCTGGCCACCACGTCCTGGATATAACGCTCGCGGTCGAGACGTTTTTCGTCCAGCAAGTGTGCGATGCGCTGGTAATTTTCCGGCTCCAGAAAACGATAGGACAAATCCTCCATTTCCCACTTTAATTGCCACACCCCGAGCCGGTTGGCGAGCGGCGCAAACAGCTCGCGCACCTCGCGCGCCACCTGGGTTCGCGCCGATTCGTCGTCGCTTTGCACCAGGCAGCGCAACGCATGGGCGCGCTCGGCCAGCTTGATCAGCACCACC
>JANMKH010000244.1:0-3747 GCA_031371965.1 Sulfuriferula sp. | reverse complement strand
GTTGATGAGCAAAGTGGGCACGCGTACATGAATCAAGCCTGGTTTGCTGGACGCACGCAGCCAGTAATCGTCCGCACCTTGGTAACCATGCAACGGCGCCGTCACCAGGTCATCGAAGGCATAGAGGGAGGAGACGGCCTTGACCTGTTCGCGCGCATACAAGGCCGGATAGGCGTCAAGTTTTTGCAGCGCCTTTTGCTTGAGCGTATATAAAAATTTTGCAGTGTAGGTATAGCGGTTAATGCCTTTGTCCAGGCTATGTCCGGCGACGGTAAGATCCAGCGGCGCGGAAATCGCTACCGCGCGGGTGATCAGCGCCATGGCATTTTCGCCCATTTCACCCAGCCATTTGAGCAGGGCATTTCCTCCCAATGACACGCCGACTGCATACAGCGCGGCATGGCCATTTTTCAGCTGCAAGCGCTTGAGAACGTAATCGATCTCGGCGCTGTCGCCGGCAAAATAGGCACGCGGGAGGCGATTGGGTTCGCCCGAACAACCTCGAAAATTCACCACAACGCCACGCCAGCCGTGCTGCTTGACTGCATTCATCAAGGCCAGCGCATAAAACCCGCGCGAGTTGCCTTCCAGCCCGTGAAACAACACCACCAGCGGCGCATCCACGGCCGCGTCCATCCAGTCGAGGTCGAGAAAATCGCCATCCGGCAGTTCCCAGCGCTCGCGCCGGTAGTCCATTTGAGCAACCGGCGCAAATAAATAGGGGTAGATGGTTTGTAAATCGCCGCCCGGCAACCAGGCGGGTGCCTGATATTCAGTGACACGGTACGGCATGGCGCATATTCCGGCAGGTCACGCATGAACAACCACCAACCGGTTTCGCTGCAGAGAGATTTGTTTCCGGATTCATTGTTGCCAGTATATCAAAACGGCCGGGGTTGAAACCTGGAGCATGGGGTGACAAGGCAATTCAATGCCCCAGTTGATATTGCACCACTCAATGCAGGGTCGGCGTCTTGCCGGTCGGCTGGGGATGCGGCGCGGGGGTGCCGTGATGCGCTACCAGACGCCAGCCGTCACCCTCCAGTTGATACACATTCGTGGCGAGCACATGCCCTTGTTGTGACGCGTTTCCCGTCACGGTCAGCAGTTCCTCGACCAGATGCACCACCTGCGTAGCGCTGGCGTATTCACGCAGCACATTGACCTGTACCGTAACCCCGCTGCCCCCGGCAAAAATCTGTTGCCAGCTCTTGCGTATCGCATCGACGCCCACCAGCACCGGACCCGTCGGATGAATGCAACTGATCTCTGCCGTGCCCGACCAGACAGCCATCATGGCCTCGACCTTGGCATCTTCAAAGGCCTGATAAAAAGCAATTTCGGCGAGTTCTGCAGTTGAGTACATGTTTTTCTGAAGGTTAAAAAAACGGTAATTGAATCATGCGTAGCCTGGGCGAACGGCTTACCTGCATTGATGTTAGCCGATTTGGCTATTGCATGCACCCGTCAAGGCGGTGCAGGCCATGCCCATGCGCGCCGCCGAACTTGTCAGAGCTCCGATCCGGCGCGGTCTCAGCCCATATGACTCAGTGTATAATCCGCAATTTGGATTGCCGCGCTCTCCCACCTGACATGACTTTATATACCATCCCACTTTTCGGCCTGTCCCCGGCGATTCGATGATCGCCCGCTTGATTCAGCGCGTATTTGGCAAAAAAACCGCTGCCGCCAAAAAATCCCGCCTGCAAAAAATCGCGCTCAAACAACACGGTCTGACTCGAGAGCGCATCCTGCCGTGCGCGCTGAAAGTCACCGATACCCTGCAACAGGGTGGCTTTGCCGCATTCATCGTCGGCGGCGCGGTGCGTGATCTGCTGCTCGGCAAGGCTCCCAAGGATTTCGACGTCGCCACCAATGCCACCCCGGAACAGGTGCATGCGCTGTTCCGGCGCTCGCGCGTTATCGGACGGCGCTTCCGGCTGGTGCATGTGATGTGCGGGGGAGATACCATCGAAGTCTCCACGTTTCGCTCCAACGGACTGGTGACGGAAGACGATGATGACCGCGCCACCGATGCAACCGGCCGCATCGTGCGCGACAATGTGTTCGGCAATCAGGAGGACGACGCGGAGCGCCGCGATTTCACTGTCAATGCCCTGTATTACGACCCCACCAGCCAGGAAATCTGGGACTATCGCGGCGGCGTTGCGGACATCGAACGCAAGACTCTGCGCATGATCGGCGACCCCGCCACACGCTATCGTGAGGACCCGATACGCATGCTGCGTGCGGCTCGCTTCGCAGCCAAGCTGGAGTTCAAGATTGACCAGGCCACGCGCGCGCCGGTAGCGGAACTGGCAGACCTGCTGGAAAACGTGCCGCCGTCGCGTCTGTTCGACGAAATGCTCAAGCTGCTGTTGTCCGGCCACGCCTTGCGCGGCGTACACCAGTTGCGTGCCGAAGGACTGCACCACGGCATGCTGCCGTTGCTGGATACCATTCTGGAACAGCCCGAAGGCGAGCGCTTTATCACCGCTGCGCTGCACAATACCGACCTGCGCGTGCGGGCGGGCAAGCCGGTTTCACCCGCGTTCCTGTTTGCCACCCTGCTTTGGCATGAGCTGCAAAGCGACTACAAGGCGCGTATTGCAGCGGGCGGGAAACCCGCACCTGCATTGTTCGAAGCAATGGATGCGGTACTCGACCGCCAGCGCGAACGTCTGGCCGTACCGCGCCGCCTGGATGGCACGATGAAAGAAATATGGAGCATGCAAGCGCGCTTCGAACAGCGTTCGGGCAGCCGCCCCTACCGCCTGTTGCCGCATCCGCGCTTTCGCGCCGGTTATGATTTTTTACTGCTGCGCGCGCAGAGCGGCGAAGTGGCGCAGGAACTGGGCGACTGGTGGACCACCTTCCAGGACGCCTCGGAAGAAACCCGCGCCGCCATGCTCCTGCCCGAGACCCAGGGCGCACCCAAACGCCGCCGCAAGCGCAGCAAAAAACCGGCGGTCGCCAGTGAACCGGCTGGCGAAGCATGAACTCCTGCACACCCACCAAGCTGCCGGCGCACGCCTTTGTCGCGCTCGGCAGCAATTTGTCCGACCCCGCCGGGCAGGTACTGGCGGCACTCGACGCCATTGCCGCACTGCCCCACACCCGCTTGCTGGCGCGCTCCTCGTTATATCTGAATGCGGCGGTAGGCTATGCCGACCAGCCTGACTTCATCAACGCCGTGGCGCAGCTCGAAACCAGCCTCACGCCGCACCAGTTGCTCGATGCCCTACTCAACATCGAGCACGCATTCGGGCGTGAGCGCACCTTCCGCAATGCGCCGCGCGTGATCGATCTGGATGTATTGAGCTATGCCGCACTGCAATGCCACGATGCCGGGCTGACGCTGCCACATCCGCGCATGCACGAGCGCGCCTTCGTGCTGATACCCTTGCTGGAAATCGCGCCTGACATGGTGATCCCCGGCCTGCAGGCCGCCGCCCACTACCTGCCCGGCGTGACCCCGAGGCCCCGCGTATTCCCGCACCGCACAACTCCACTGTGGCAGGTAGCAGCCCGCAAGGCTCGTCCCCGCAGAATGGCATCCGGAACCTTACCCCGCCGCCCAGTGGGGCTCAGCGAAGGCCCCTCACCAGCACTCCAGAAACGTCGCAACCAGAACGGGTCATCACCAGCCATGGCAATTCGACCGGACTCGGGGCAGCCCAGGCGCAACCGTCAAGCAGCTCGGCCGATCCAGTCAATCTGGCTCCTGCGAACCCGGCCCCGAACTCG
>JANMKH010000196.1:0-4456 GCA_031371965.1 Sulfuriferula sp. | reverse complement strand
GGAACCACGACCCCCTGCAAGGATCAGCGCCACGGTATTTTTAGTAAGGCGGCTGACGAAACGCGGAAAATCTTTTTGCAAGACAGGCTCCTTTTTTGCGGTTCTGTCGCATTATCCGGGGGAAAGCGGATTTTGGGCGAGCGATTACGGTTGCGCTGGTGGCCCGGGTGAACATTGACCCGGCGCCATTTCCGAATAAATGAAAACCGTCTACTGCTTATTATTCGGACATTGGCGTTGAATCGTTGCTGGTTTGCTCTAGGGATTCCAGGGGTTTGCCGATCGCAAAACCCTGGGCATAGTCCATTCCAATAGCGCGCAATAAATCGAGCAATTGTGGATCTTCGACCGATTTTGCCCCGACCTTGAGATGAAATCCGTGCAGCATTTCCGTCAGATTTTTCACGAAGTTGAGGTTTTTCGGTTCGTCCATCAGGCCGCGAATCAAGCTGGGATGAATTTTGACCATGTCGATCGACAATTTTTCCAGATACTGCAGGGAGGTTGGCCCGAGACCAAAATCATCCAGGATCAGCAAACAGCCAAGCTGGCGGATCTGTGCGGCCAGGCTTCGGGTCAAAGCCAGATTTTGCAGGGCGGTCGCTTCAGAAATTTCAAAACGCAGTTTGCTGTTGAGGCCCGGATACTCCTGCAAAATCGCCTCTATGTTATTGACCAGGTTCGTGTCCAGTAGGGTTTTAGGAGACAGGTTGACCGATACCCCTATATCCTCTGCGTGTTCGACAAGCGGCGCCACTCTGCGCGCCGCTTTGCGGATGACCATCAAATCAATGGAAGCGCTTAAATTGGCGCGTTCAGCCGACTCCAGAAATTGCCCGGGGGAAATTAAATGCCCGTTGTTGTCCTCCATCCGTAACAAGGCTTCATAGCCATCGGTGCGACCCGACTTGAGATTCAACAGGGGTTGATACAAAAGCAGAAATTGATCGTTTTCCAAAGCGCGGCGGATGCGCGCCTCCCATTGCAGGTGGGCTTGTACATGCTGAATTTCCGTGGACGATGCCCCATACAGCCGCCAGCAACCTCGGCCGGCTTTTTTTGCCTCATACATCGCCGCATCGGCATACATGATCAGTTCATTGGTGGTGCTGGCGTGTTCCGGAACGAAGGCGAGGCCAATGCTGGCGGAGGGTTGAAATAACTCGTCGCCAAAACGAAGCGACTGTTGCGCAAAGACAGCCAGCAACTTGTTGCCGACGAGGTGGGCTTCGGAACCGACTGTTTCCGGCAAAAATGCTGCAAACTCATCGCCGCCCCAGCGTGCAACAATATCGGTAGCGCGAAGGTTATGAGTCAATAATGCCGCTACCTCGTTTAGATATTGATCCCCTGCGCTATGACCATAGGTGTCGTTGACGAACTTGAATTTATCGAGATCGATAAACAGCAAAGTGCCTTGTCTGCCATAGCGCGCCGCATACTCCATCCAGTCTTCCAATGTTTTCTGGAAACGGCGCCGATTGAGGAGTCCGGTTAATGCGTCATGATCGGCCATATGCCCGATCAGTTCGTTGGCGTGGCGCGACTCCTCCAGCGCAAGACGCAGTGATTCGGTCTTGTCCTGAACCTGCTGTTCCAGGCTAATTAAAAAATGATGAATACGATCCTGTCGTGTACCGGCGCAACGCGCCACGATGCCGAGAAACAGAGGAGCGGTGTCAATCAAATATAGCAAGGGATTATCATGAGCTTTGCGAATGATTTGGATCCAGTTGCCGGCGCCTGCCAGGGCATGGGTTAAATAAAGGAAAAGAATGGCGCCAAGCGGAAAGCAAAGCCCGAAGAGCACGCCGTAAAGTGTATATTTGTTCGTTTCACTCCAGTTTCGCATGGGCACCACTCACCTATTTTTAAGTAGCATTTGAGAGGGTAGCCGGTCGCACGTAGTGTGACCGACGCGGCTTCGGTTTGGTTTTGGTTCCGTGTCTACTACATCTATTTCTGCGTACAGTCTAGCGAATCATCGACCATTCCGGATGCGGCGATTTGAAACTCTCCTATCCATTGGTCGCATCGATTGTCGATGAGCGGATGTGTAGGTTTGATAGTGGATGGTTTTTAATGGGAATAAGCGGGCCGCGAATGTTTTACAGCATTCAGGCAATCCCCATTGATCAGTATGTCAGATCTTTCTTTCAGAATGGCTAAAGTGTATCCCTTCGTCAAGACAGAGCCTCTGCCCATTACGCGCTTCACCCCCGCCTTGGCGCACCGATTGCAGGATAAGAACCCCCCGAGATTTCTGGCTGCGTGAATGAATCAAAGTGCTGGAGACGGCACAAACCGTGGCCACGTCCCTTGCTGTCTTTAAGCAAACGCCTGATATCCTCATCCGCAACCAGGTTGGGTAAGGGGCCAAACGCCGTCGTCGTGGGATTGTTTAACTCTTTCTCGTCAGCAATGGGGAAACGACGCGAGCAAGCCTTTCAGGTGTCCACACCGGTTGAGCGTCGTCCCAGCCGTTGTCGTGCAACAGGCCGGCGCGGTCGATCACGAAACTCACAGGAATGCGCCACATGCGCCCATAGCCGGAGGCGCTGGAATCAGCCAGCAGTCCTATCGGAAAGCTGAGCGTTGATGCAATCGCGCGCACCTTGTCCACGTTGTCGGGCGTGTCCAGGCTAAAGCCCAGCACCCGCAGGCCCTGGTCGGCGTGCCGTGCGGCATAGTCAGACAGGACCGGCAGCTCCTCGCGACACGGGTCGCACCAAGTAGCCCAGAAAGTCAGTACTACCACCTCCCCGATCAGGCTGCGGCTGGATAGGTGCTGCCCATCCAGTGTCACCAGGGTGGCTGGTGGCGCCGGCTTGCCCACTTTCAGCTCGTCAGCCCGCGCCGACACGGACAGCAACCCGGAGAGACCGAGCAGACCTAGCGCGGCGGTGGACTGCAGCCAAGCGCGGCGGCCGTATTGCCGAGGGGGCACGATCGATGCGGAAGCCATTAGACGGGGATGCATATTGGAGTTGTCCCTATTGTTGGGTTGCGTTGCCATAATCCGATCAATACTGCTTGTTCCAAGCAAGTTCATGTCCATGTCCATTGCCTTCATGCCGCATGAGCCGCTGGTCCCGACGGTACCACTTTAAATTTTATGCCTATTGTCTGACCGTCTGCAAACTCCGAGGTGACGGATACGCAGGCGTTCGTCTGGTTTCGCCTTTTTCTTGGCATGCATGAGCCAGATGTAATCACTCGCGGGCGGCTCGTATGGCACAAGACAAAGAATCAAAATGCATGGCTCGCGCCCACCGTCGTGGTCCAGCGCGGAAACAACTGATAGCCGTCGAGTCTGCTGTAGACTGGAATTTGGACAAAGCCATAGAGCTGTAGGCCCTTCACCACGCTTACGGTTATCCCCGGACTCAGATAAGCGACGGTGCCGGCCGTATCCAGCGTGTCGGCGCGGGCTCCTTGATCACTGCTCTTGTGCGAGAGATTGACCTGCAACTGCGGCACCCACTGTGGGTTGGCCTCGTAGCGTACGCCCAAACTCAGGCTGGTGAGATTGCCCGGCCGGTAGTTATTGCCGGGCTGATCCAGCTTCTTCCTCACGGCCGCCTGGAAAGAGCCATTCACAAAGGCGTCCCAGTCCTGGTTGAGGGCCTGGTAGTAATAGGCGCCGGCGATGAGGTCCGTGCTGCCAGTGCCCGGCTGCAAGCTGGTATCCAGCGGCGAGCCGGCATTGGGTCCGCTGCTGAACACCACGTCGTTGCCGTAGCGGCCGGTGGGCAACTTCAGTCCCAGTTGCACGCCAAGATTGTGCATGGGCAGAAATCCCTGATAGCTGCCGATGATTTTGACATCCCCTACGCTGGAACTGTTCGAGCTGCTGAGATTGGAGGAGCTGACATCGGCCGGGCCGAAAGGCTGCGGCGGGTTGCCGTAGGTCGAGTGGCTGCGAATGACATAGGGAATCTGCAGATTGATATTCCAGTTGGCGTTCGGGCTGTAGCTCACCCCGAGGGTCAGGTAGCGGTTGAGGGTCTGGTTTTCCAGCTCGCCCGTGGTCGGCTTGTTGACGACCTGGGTCGGTGAGGCCGTGTCAGCGCCGCTGCGCAACTGGTTCTGGTTGATGTAGTCATACTGGAGGTTGACCCGCCAGCCGGATGTAACGCTGTAGCCATTGGCGGCATCGGAACTGAGGCTACAGCCGCAGGTGGCACAGGCCCAGGCCGAAACCGGTGCGGCGGAAACCAACAGGCCGGCCAGCGCCGCGCGCAGGTGGCGATTCAACCGGCGATGTATCGAAGAAGCAGCCATTGCCCGATACCTGGTGTCGGTTTGAGGTCGGGTGGCGTGAGGGGAATCCAACGGGTTAAGCGGTGAGTGGATGTGCATAGTAGCGGTGTGTGAAGATGGGTAATAGGCAGCGCCCGCGTGTCGGCTCGCGACCATCGCGCATGTTGAGGGAGAGGTGCGCACAGCTCCACGG
>JANMKH010000223.1:0-1976 GCA_031371965.1 Sulfuriferula sp. | reverse complement strand
TGATGTAGGGCGGGTCGATGTAGATGCACTTGACCTGCCCGGCGTAGCGCGGCAGCAGGGCCTTGAGCGCATGCAGGTTGTCGCCCTGCACGATGAGGTTACCGCTGCCGACCTCGCCGCACGACAGTTCCGGCACCGGCTCCAGCAGGCGGAACGGCACGTCCTTGTGGTGTTTGACGACGGCTTCTTTGCCGATCCAGTTGAGTGTGGGCATGATACTTTCTGTTCTTGTATTGGCTGCTGTGCCCAGGCGATGCGCTGACACGCAGCCGCGCGACGTGCTATGCAGGTATCTGGTTTGAATCGGCAAAGCCGATCATGTCGTCAAGGTAAAACCGCCAGGCGCGTTCAGACATGAACAGCCTCATTCTCGATGTAGGGTCGTAATTCCGGGCGCAGGGCCTTGTCGGTCACCAGATCTACCGGACATCCCATCAAGTCTTCCAGATAAAACTGCACGCCAAAATAGCGCGCGGAAGTCGCCGGGCCATCAAACGCAACCAGCACATCCACATCGCTATCTGTGCGCGCCGCATCACGCACGGTGGAGCCGAACAAGGCCAGGTCGGTCACCCCGAAGCGGCGCATTAATTCGGATTTGTGTTGAGTCAGCAATTGCAAAGCCTGGGTGCGATTCATAGCCTCTCCTGAGCGCGGTTGAATTGGATGCCTTGCACTGTATCAGGCCGGGAACACGCCGGTGGACAAATACCTATCCCCGCGGTCGCACACGATGGAAACAATCACCGCATTTTCCACCTGCTTCGACAACTCCAGCGCCGCGAACAGCGCACCGCCGGAGGAGACGCCAGCGAAGACGCCCTCCTCCCGCGCCAGGCGCCGGGTGGTTTCTTCGGCGTCGTGCTGGCCGACGTAGAGCATCTGGTCGATGCGCGAGAAATCGCAGATTTTGGGCAGGTAGGCTTCCGGCCATTTGCGGATGCCGGGGATTTGCGCGCCGTCCTTGGGCTGCACGCCGACCACTTGAATCGCCGGGTTTTGCTCTTTCAGATAGCGCGAGGTGCCCATGATGGTACCGGTGGTGCCCATGCTACTGACGAAGTGGGTGATGCTGCCTTCAGTATCGCGCCAGATTTCCGGGCCGGTACCTTCGTAATGCGCCAGCGGGTTATCCGGGTTGGAGAACTGGTCGAGGATGATGCCTTTGCCTTCGGCCTGCATGCGATTGGCCACGTCGATGGATTCTTCCATGCTGCCGGCCTTGCTGGTCAGCACGATTTCCGCACCGAAAGCACGCATGGTCTGGCGGCGTTCGATGGACAGGTGCTCGGGCATGATCAGGATCATCTTGTAGCCGCGCATAGCAGCGGCCAGCGCCAGCGCGATGCCGGTGTTGCCGCTGGTGGCTTCGATCAGGGTATCGCCGGGCTGGATCTCGCCGCGCGCTTCGGCGTGGGTAATCATCGACAGGGCCGGACGATCTTTCACCGAACCGGCTGGATTGTTGCCCTCCAGCTTGACCAGACTGGTATTGCTGGTTGCGCCCGGCATGCGCTTGAGTTGCACTAATGGCGTGTTGCCGACGAAGTCTTCGATGGTTTTAAAGTGCGGCATGGCTACATCCCCTGTTTGGCGCGCAACACCTCGACATAACGCGCCGTGCCCTGTTCCACAGTCAGCAGCGGTGCGTCGTAGCCGGCCTGGCGCAGCGCGGAGATGTCGGCCTGGGTGAAGCTCTGATATTTCCCTTTGAGTGCTTCGGGAAAATCAATGTATTCAATGATGCCCTGGGCTTGCAGCGTAGCCAGATCCAGCGGCGCTTCGCCGGCATGGACCCGGCAGGTGTTGATGACAGCGACCGCGACATCGTTGAAGGTCTGGCTGCGGCCGGTGCCAAGGTTGAAAATGCCGGACTGCTCGGGGTGATCGAGGAACCACAGGTTGACCTTGGCGACGTCTTCGATGGACACAAAGTCGCGGCGCTGCTCGCCGTTGGCGTAGCCGTCGCAGCCTTC
>JANMKH010000182.1:0-8004 GCA_031371965.1 Sulfuriferula sp. | reverse complement strand
CCAGAATGAGCTTGCGCACCAGGCTTGGTGCTTTCAGCGCAATGTCCTGCGCCACAAAACCCGAACCGGCATGACGCTATTGGCGATCATCGCCGGCGTAGTCGGGCTGATCCTGAGCGGCGGTTTTGTCCATGACATTTTTACCCAGTTGGGTGAAGCCCTGATTCATTCCCAGTCAGGCCACATACAACTTTCGCGCACCGGTTATTTCGAGCATGGTGCGCGTAGCCCGGAGAAATATTTAATCGCCAGACCAGAACCCATACGTAAGGATATCGCCGCGATACCCGGAGTGGATGACGTCATGGGCAGAATCTACTTCGCCGGGTTGCTAAATAATGGCCGTTCCGATCTGCCTATTGTTGGCGAGGGCGTAGAAGCCTCCCATGAGGCCAGACTCGGCAGCGGAATGGTGATCACCGCTGGTCGCAGGCTCGAGGACAAAGACAAGAATGGCATGATGGTTGGTTACGGCTTGGCCCACGCCCTCAAACTCAAACCCGGAGACTGGGCAACCCTGGTGATGAATACCGCCGACGGCGCTTTGAACAGCCTCGACTTGCAGGTAGTCGGCATTTTTCAGACCTTCTCCAAAGATTATGACGCACGTGCTGTGCGCATTCCTTTGACTTCCGCCCAGAATTTGCTCGCCACCCAAGGGGTCAATACGCTGGTGGTGTCATTAAAGCACACCCGCGACACGGCACCGATCACCGCTGTCTTGTCCAGAAAATTTGCCGGAGCCGGCCTGGAAACAAAAACCTGGCTCCAGTTGAACGACTTTTATGCCAAGACCGTGAAAATGTATGACGTACAGTTCGGCGTGCTGCGCATCATCATCCTGTTAATGGTGTTGTTGAGCGTGATTAATAGCGTCAATATGAGCATCTACGAACGGGTGGGCGAATTCGGCACCATGATGGCTCTGGGCAATCGCAGTAGCAAAGTATTCGCTCTGATCATCGCAGAGAACACAATTATCGGTTTGGCCGGGGCCACTCTCGGCGTGGTTCTGGGCATCGTACTGGCGTTGATTATCTCGGCCATCGGCATCCCCATGCCACCACCGCCCAACGCAGATCTGAGCTATATCGCCCACATCCGTGTAGTACCCTCGGTAGTCGCAGGCGCTTTCGCCGTGGGGCTGATTGCCACCTTCCTGGCCGCGTTTCTGCCAGCAGCACGGGTACATCGCATACCTGTGGTGGATGCGCTGCGTCAGAACATTTGAGTTTTCGCTTCACGCCAGATATTACGGCTAGAAATCGCGGCGCAGTTCAGTGTAAACACGATCCTGTTTATTGTACTGGCCGAACAGGCCGGTGGGCGGGCCACCGAAGGTATCCAGCCCGAATGCCAGACGCCAGTTGCGTTCAAATCCCCAGGTCACTTTCGGCCGGAACATCCAGTCGCTACGATTGAGGCTATGCACCGCCAGCGCTTCCACTTCCCAATTGTGGCCGAGCTTATGGTTGACCAGCAGAGAGACGTCATTCTCAATCCGGTCGGGAACAATATTCGGATCGTGATTGAAATAAACACGCTGGAAAAACTGCGTATTGATCCGGGTCTGCGAAGTAGGATTGAAATCCAGACCAACAATCCAGTCGAGCGTATTCTGTTTCACCAGACCGTTGATATCGGTAGGACTCAGCGTATTGTAACTGCGCCCGTTGGTATACACGGCTTCAGCCTTAAGCACGAATGAGCCCAAATCCTTGGCCAGGGTTCCACCGGTTTGCCAGATGCGGTCATGTCTGGGCGTGTATACGAAATACGGCGTGGGTGCAGTCACCAACTGGCGATAGAAAGTCTGTTGGCTATCCATGCTGCTATAAAAGAAACCCGACATGTCCCAGCCATTGGTCAACTGGTTAAGCCGCAAGCCGTAATTGGTATTGCTTAAGCGATTACCGGGCAACACCTCGTCCCGGAACGCAACCGGGTAACCACTCGGGGTGGGCGGGTAGGGATAAAAATCCGATCCGGCGCCGGGCTGGCTAAAATCTTTCGGCTTGCCGATTTTGTCATAACTGGGGACGGGGATCCATATCAGCTCAGCATGAAAATCGTCCTTGAAATACTCGGCGCGAGCCGCCCATTGTGGGATACGTAGTATCTGGTAATCGGGCAGGATGAATTCACGTAAATCCTTGGCGGAGACAACGTCGGCAACGAATACCCCCACCATTTCTCCCCACACAATCTGTTGCCGGCCTATACGCCAATCCAGCCCGCCACCGGTAAAGTCCAAATAAGTTTCACGAAATTGAAGGTTAAGGCGCTGGTTGTCTCTTACCGAATCCTGATAGTGGTTTGTCAGGTCGTAAACTGCATTGTAGTCCAGGCGTCCACTGACTTTCCAATGCATTCCCTGGCCCAGGCTGCCCTCTGTGCCCAACTCGAAACGTCCCATGACTTTCGACCAATGCGCAGGATACGGATAAGTGTAGGCAAACTCGGTTTGGGCAAACCCGTGCCATCGCGATGGTGCCTTATCCTTACTTGACGATAACCCCGCAGCATCATCGAAAAGAGATGCTTTGCTGTCCGGCACGCCTTTTCCCGTCTTGGTCACGGCCTTACTGCCTTGGTCTGAGTCAGAATCGATGCCAAATAATGAATCCTTTGATTCTGGCGCAGCCTCAGCCGCCTTCTTGGGAATGGGTTTATCTGTGCTGTTTGTCGCAGTAGGCGCATCGAAGAGCGCATCCCTGGACATCGGCAATTCAGCATTTCCGGCAGCCAGCAAAAAAGCGGCCTGTTTGCCAGGCATATTCAAAGCATCCGTTCCAGACGCGCCCGCCAGGACAGGCGCACCCAGCACCACTACCCCTACCGCCCTTACCCAACGTAAAATCATGCTATCCCTCTCGTTCACTCGCCAATGTGGAATTTGTACTAACCGAGTTCCATTTCTTATCAGTTTTAATGCCGAGCATGGTGACGTGACCATCATCAATACGTATCAAACGGTCTGCCATCGACATGACACGGCGATCATGGGTAGAAAAAATGAAAGTTGTACCGTAACGCCTGTTGATCTCTTTCATCAGATTCAGAATGCTCTCACCCGTTTTACTATCAAGGTTGGCGGTTGGTTCGTCAGCCAGCACAATGCGCGGATTGATTACCAGCGCTCTCGCAATAGCGACTCTCTGGCGCTGCCCACCGCTCAGCTGATTTGGCATATGCTTGCCATAGCGCTCCAGCCCGACCACATGCAGAAACTTTTTGACCCGTTTATGCCGCTCTTCGCGACTGATTTCCGCTAGCTGAAGCAGCGGGTATTCCACATTTTCCCAGGCTGTGAGTACCGGAAACAGGTTAAAGGTTTGAAAGATAAATCCGGTGGTGCGTGCGCGCAAGTCAGCCAGCTGATTGGGTGAGCGACCGGTCACCTCGACATCATCGATAAAAACCTTGCCATGCGTTGGATTGTCGATGCAGCCAATGATATTTAACAGCGTCGTTTTGCCACTACCGGAAGGTCCGGCAATGGCCAAAAACACGCCCTCCTCGATGGAGAGTGTGATATCTTCGAGCGCAATAACCTTTTGCTCCCCGAGTAAATATTCTTTGGTTACGCCTTCGACCCGGACCAGACTCATCGCATCACATCCGTACAAGGCAGCATCGTTTGAAGGATTAATACCATGTCCATGACCTCCATTTTCCGTGCCGGTTTTTTAACAAGTTTCCTGTTCCTGGCCTTGGCGAGTACCGCCATCGCTGCCGAGTCACCTTCTGATTCCAAGGCAGACTCGCTGGCGCGCAGCATCCTGGAAAAATCCGACGAGATACGATTTCCAGCCCAGGGCTTCCAGGTCGACGTCGATATCACCAGCTCTTCGCCCGGGGATGCAACGGAGAAGCGAAAATACCGGATTCTCTCCAAAGGTAATGAGAATACGGTGGTCATGATACTAGAACCGGCGTCAGAACGGGGGCAGATCATGTTAATGAAAGGCCGTGACCTCTGGGTCTTCATGCCCGACGTCTCGCAGCCCATTCGGCTTGGGCTGGCCCAACGCCTGACCGGACAGGTCGCCAACGGCGATCTGGCGCGTGCCAATTTCTCTGGCGACTATAACCCCAAATTGCTGCGCACCGAAAAACTCGACGGTGAAGAGTACTACGTCCTCGAACTGGACGCCGTGGACCGAAGCGTGACCTACCATCGAGTCATGCTATGGGTCAACAAATCCAGCTATCGCCCGCGCAAGGCCGAATTCTATTCCCTCTCCGGCCGTCTGCTGAAGACCAGCTCGTACGAAAACTTTGAAACCATGGCTGGAAAACCGCGACCGGCACGTTTGCTCATACAGGATGCTCTCAAGTCCGGCGACACGTCAGTACTGGACTACAGCAACATGAAATTGCGTGATCTACCCGACAAGGTTTTTAACAAAGACTATCTCAAGAAACTGCAATAAATCATTTAGCCAGCTTCAGAACAAGCTTCAGTGCCCATGGATCTTTGCTCTATAGGGCACAGTGAAATCAGGTCTGTTGCAAAGCGCAGAAATACGCAAACTATCCGCAAACTGAAATGGTTTCAGGAGAACAAACAATGACCCAATCACGTCTTGCCTTGATTACCCTGATTGCTGCAAGCACCCTGCTCACCGCTGCCTGCGAAACTGTGAACACCACGCAAGGTGGCGCGGTGGGGATCGATCGCAAGCAGATCATGTCGCCGCTGGTCTCCGGCCAGCAGCTCGAACAGCAGGCATCCCTGGCTTATACCGATTTGATAAACAAGGAAGCCAAACAAGGCGACCTGAACCCCGATGCGGCGCAAACCGCGCGCGTGCGCCGTATTGTCGATCGTCTGATTCCGCAAACTGCAGTGTTCAGACCAGATGCATTGAAATGGAACTGGCAGGTCAATGTCATTCGCTCCCCGGATGTCAATGCGTGGTGTATGCCCGGGGGAAAGATCGCCATCTACACTGGCATACTCGACAAACTGAAATTGAGCGATGATGAGATCGCTGCGGTGATGGGACATGAAATCGCTCACGCGTTGCGCGAGCATGCGCGCGAGCAAGCTTCCGAGCAGACGCTGGCGCAATTGGGATTGCTGGGCGCATCGCTGGCGGGTGCTGGCCAGAACACGGTCAATGCAGGGAGTCAACTATACCAACTCGGCGTTGGTTTACCGCATAGCCGTACGCATGAAACCGAGGCCGACCGTATCGGTGTGGAACTCGCAGCACGCGCTGGCTATGATCCACGCGCTGCCATCGCAGTGTGGCAAAAAATGACCCAGCTTGGCGGCAGCCGTCCGCTCGAATTCTTGAGCACTCACCCCAACCCGGAATCGCGCATGCGTGATCTGCGGCAGTACGCAGAAAAAGTCATGCCATTGTATTTGCAGGCAAAAAAAAACTAGCCATACAGTTTTGCCGCGACTCCGGATTGCGTATAAAATAGGCAGCCTTTTCTCCACTCCTGCCTGTCCTTACATGCGCATTGGTTCGCACACCCTCAAGAACAATCTGATTGTCGCTCCCATGGCGGGCGTGACCGATCGGCCATTTCGCCAGCTGTGCAAGCAGATGGGGGCGGGTATGGCAGTGTCGGAGATGGTAACTTCCAACTCGCTGTTATATGGTTCGACCAAGACCGCACGCCGCGCCAACCATGACGGCGAAGTGGATCCGATTTCGGTACAGATTGCCGGTGCCGACCCGGCGATGATGGCGCAGGCGGCGCGTCATAATGTCGATCGCGGCGCGCAAATCATCGATATCAATATGGGCTGCCCGGCCAAGAAAATCTGCAACGTAATGGCGGGCTCGGCGCTGCTGCAGGACGAACCGCTGGTGGCACGGATTCTGGAAGCTGTAGTCAATGCCGTGCCCAATGTGCCGGTCACACTCAAAATACGCACCGGCTGGGACAAGCAGCACAAAAATGCGCTCACCATTTTAAATATTGCACAGAACAGCGGCATTCAGGCGCTGGCGATGCATGGGCGTACCCGTGCCTGCGGCTACACGGGTAACGCCGAGTACGACACCATTGCTGCAGTCAAGGCAGTGGCGCAAATTCCTGTCATTGCCAACGGCGATATCACAACACCGGAAAAAGCGAAATTCGTGCTCGACTACACCGGTGCGGATGCTGTGATGATTGGCCGCGCCGCTCAGGGTCGCCCGTGGATTTTTCGTGAAATCGAATACTTCCTGCAAACCGGCTCGCACTTGCCCGCACCTGAAGTCGATGAAATCCACCATGTACTACTTGATCATTTGCACGACCTCTACGGCTTTTACGGCGAACATGCCGGGGTACGCATTGCCCGCAAACACATCTCCTGGTACACCAAAGGCCTGCAGGATTCCGCCACCTTTCGCCACGCCATGAACCAACTACAGAACGTTGCCGAACAAGAAGCTGCAGTGAATGAGTTTTTCGACCGGTGCCGCGCACGCGGACAGCGCCTCGATTACGTCGAACCCGACAATAACAACTTTAACGAAACATCGCTTGCCGCGTGATGCGGCGAGCACAGGGAGATTCAGCAAGGTGAGAAAAGAAAAAGAAAATGACATCCCGGCATGTGTGGCACGTGCCATGGACGACTACTTCCGCGATCTGGACGGGGAAGTGCCGGCAGGTATATACGACATGGTAATGGCCTGCGTGGAGCAGCCACTATTGGAGCAAGTCCTGCTTTTCGCCGAAGGCAACCAGACTCGCGCCGCCGAATACCTGGGCATCAACCGTAATACCCTGCGCAAGAAAATGGCACAGTACGGAATCAAATAAACCCATTTTCAGCCACAGAGTTCACAGAGGAGAAGCATGCCGTTCATCTCTGTGAACTCTGTGGCAAAAGCTTTTTAAACAATCAGGATAAACAACATGGCATACATTGAGCGCGCGCTGATCAGCGTTTCCGACAAGACCGGCGTGCTGGAATTTGCCAAAGGCTTGCGCGAATTCAATATCGAAATTCTGTCCACCGGCGGCACCGCCAAAATGCTTGCCGAGCATGGCATCCAGGTGACCGAGGTGGCGGATTACACCGGCTTCCCGGAAATGCTCGATGGCCGGGTGAAAACCCTGCATCCGAAAATCCACGGCGGCATCCTGGCACGCCGCGATCTGGCCGAACACGCCGCAGCGGTACGCGAGGCCGGCATCGGTTATATCGACCTGGTAGTGGTGAATCTCTACCCGTTCAGCCAGACCGTCGCCCGGCCGGACTGCACTCTGCCCGAGGCAATCGAGAATATCGACATTGGCGGCCCGACCATGGTGCGATCTGCTGCCAAGAACTACCAGCACGTTGCCGTGGTGACGGATCCGGCCGATTACGCCAGCGTGCTCGCCGAGCTCAAATCCAACCACGGCTCGGTATCCACCGCCAGCTGCTACAACCTGGCACGCAAGGCGTTTTCGCATACCGCCGAGTACGACAGCGCGATTTCCAATTACCTGACCGCGCGCGAGCTGAATGGTGAACGCGCCGATTTTCCCAGCCGCCTCAACCTCAATTTCGAGCGCATGCAGTCGATGCGCTATGGTGAAAATCCGCACCAGGCAGCGGCGTTCTACCGCGACATCAAACCGGCCGCAGGCACGCTGGCGCATTACACCCAGTTGCAGGGCAAGGAATTGTCCTACAACAATATCGGCGACGCCGACGCAGCGTGGGAATGCATCAAGACTTTCGATACGCCGGCCTGCGTCATCATCAAACACGCCAACCCCTGCGGCGTGGCGCTGGCACCTGATACGCTCGGCGCCTACCAGCGCGCACTGGCTACCGACCCCACCTCGGCCTTTGGCGGCATTATCGCCTTCAACCGCGAGGTCGATGCCGCCACCGCCGAAGCGGTATCCGGCCAGTTCATGGAAGTGCTGATTGCACCGGCCTACAGTGCGGCCGCACTGGCACTGCTGGCGAAAAAGGTGAACGTGCGCGTGCTCGCCGTGCCGCTTGCCGCAGGCCACAACGCGCTGGAGCTCAAACGCGTCGGCGGCGGC
>JANMKH010000150.1:0-1759 GCA_031371965.1 Sulfuriferula sp. | reverse complement strand
GGAAACAGGCAATGAAAGGATGACGCGCCAATAGATTGCGCATGTTCGATGGCAGCGTGAGCCAGTAGCGCCCGGTGGGCGTCGCTTTCAGCCAGCAGACGTGGTCCGGTAACTGGCGTGAAGGGTATCGCCGACAATAATATTGGATAGTAGGTCAGGCCATTGCGCTGATAGGCCTCTGACCATGCCCAGTCGAATACGTATTCGCCGTAGGAATGGTTTTTGGCGTAGAGGGGCAGCGCGGCGACCAGGCGTTCGCCTTCCCAGAGTGTCAGGTGTTGCGGTAGCCAGCCGGTTTCATCGCTCACGCAGCCGCTGGTTTCCAGCGCATGCAGGAAGGCGTGGGAGAGGAAAGGCTGGTTGCCGGCAAGTCGATTCCAGGCTGCGGGCGTGACTTCGTGCATGCCTGCCAGTACGCGCAACTGCGGAGGTTGTGGCGTGTTCATGGGTTTTCCGACACAATTCGGTTTTTGCTAAAAAACATTTCGAGCATGAATTTACACGAATATCAGGCCAAGCAGTTATTACGCGAGTTCAACATCATTACCCCGCGCGGGATTGTGGTGGAAGATCCGGCTCACGCCGAACTCGCCGCGACCGGCTATCTGGGCGGCGACGCCTGGGTGGTGAAGGCGCAAATCCACGCCGGTGGCCGTGGCAAAGCCGGTGGGGTGCGGCTGGTAAAATCCATCGATGCCTTGCTGGAAGCCGCGCAGGCGTTGTTGGGTAACTCGTTGGTGACTTACCAGAATGCCCCGGACGGGCAATTGGTGAGCAAGCTACTGGTGGAAGAAACGCTGCCGATTGCACGCGAAATGTACCTGAGTCTGCTGGTGGACCGGGAAACCGAGCGTGTGGCAGTAGTGGCCTCGGTTGCGGGCGGCATGGAGATCGAGGAAGTCGCGCAAACCCAGCCGGACAAGATTCTGCGTGAGCTATGCGATCCGCTGCTGGGCCTGCAGGAGTTTCAGTGCCGTAATCTGGCGTTTGGTCTGGGTCTCACCGGCAGCCATATTGGCGACCTGACGCGCATGTTGCGTGCGCTGTACAAGCTCTTTACCGAATCCGATCTGAGCCTGCTGGAAATCAACCCGCTGGTGATTACCGAAGACGGGCGCTTGGTCGCGCTGGACTGCAAGATGGGTGTGGACGACAACGCGCTGGGGCGGCAGAAAAAGTTCGCCGACCTGCGCGACGACACGCAAATCGACGCCAGGGAAGTCACCGCACAGGAAGCCGGGCTCAATTACATCGCGCTGGCAGGCAACATCGGCTGCATGGTGAACGGCGCCGGGCTGGCGATGGCGACCATGGATCTGATCAAGCTGCATGGCGGTGAACCAGCTAATTTCCTCGACGTGGGCGGCGGCGCGACGGCTGAAACCGTCGCCAAGGCATTCAAGATCATTCTTTCCGACAGCAAGGTACGCGCGGTACTGGTGAATATCTTCGGCGGCATCATGCGCTGCGACATCATCGCCGATGGCATTATCCAGGCAGTCAAGGAAGTGGGCGTACAAGTGCCGGTGGTGGTGCGGCTGGAAGGCACCAACGTCGAGCTGGGCAAGCAAAAGCTGGCCGAGAGCGGCTTGTCCATCATCACCGCCGACGGCTTGACCGATGCGGCGCAACGCGCAGTGCAGGCTGCACTCAAGCCTATTTAAATGCTTGCCACAGAGATCGCAGACTACACAGAGAGTGCGCGCGGCCTCTGTGATCTCTGTGTGCTCTGTGGCTGATTGGAAAAGTAAATAATGAG
>JANMKH010000133.1:0-2860 GCA_031371965.1 Sulfuriferula sp. | reverse complement strand
GACACACTGGGCACCCCCTCCCTGGCAGCGGAGATGGTCAAACAAATCCGCAAGATCACCACACAACCGATCAAACGCGTCATTATCAGCCACTACCATGCCGACCACTATTACGGCACACAGGTATTCAAAGCGCTGGGTGCTGAGGTATGGGCTCACAAAAACGGCCGAGGTGCGATCAATACCGACGCTGCGGCTGCCCGCCTGGCGCAGCGCAAGGAAGTGCTGTTCCCGTGGGTAGATGAAAATACACGTCTCACGCCGGCCGACAAATGGCTGGACGGCGATGCCGACTTCGAGATGGGGGGCGTTCATTTTGCGTTGCGATTTGTAGGCCCGGCTCACTCTGCCGAGGACATGGCCATGCTGGTGCAGGAAGATGGCGTGCTGTATGCGGGTGATCTGGTCTTCAAGGGGCGTGTGCCCTTTATCGGCGACGCCGACAGCAAGGCCTGGCTAAAATCGCTCGACAAGCTCATCGCATTAAAACCGCGTGTACTGGTACCGGGACATGGCGCGGCTTCCAATACACCGCAGACTGACCTGGCCCTGACTCGCGATTATCTCAATTACGTACGGACCACGATGGGTAAAGCGGTGAACGATCTGGTGCCATTCGACGAAGCCTACGCGCGTACCGACTGGTCAAAATACGCAAAACTGCCGGCTTTCGCACAGGCCAACCGTCCTAATGCCTACAATACCTATCTATTGATGGAAAAAGAATCACTGGAGAAATAACGTGCGTACGCTGTATCGGGTCTTGGTTTTGATATGCCTGCTACCAACACTGGCGCTGGCCAACGGGATGGAAATTCTCACCCTGCAAAACCGCAGTGCGGACGAAGTACTGCCGGCACTGCGCCCGCTACTGGAACCCGGCGGCGTGCTGACCGGCGTCAACGACCAGATTATCTTGCGCGCCTCCAGCACCAATCGCGCAGAGATCAAAGCTGCGCTTGTGGCACTCGACAAACCGGTACGCCAGTTGCTGATTTATGTCAGCCAGCACCGCCAGCAAAACAGCCAACAGCGCGAATTGGCGGTCGGCGGCCACATGGGTCGCGGCGATCCGCTACAGCTGGATCAACCCGTTTCTGGTCACGATGGCCTCACTGCCCGTATCCGCAGCGGCAACAGTAGGGTTGATGCGCGGCTGGACGGGCGCCAGCACAACCGCGGAGAACAAGTCAGCCAGATCGTGCGAGTAGCCGATGGCGGGCGCGCCTACATCCAAGCCGGCGTATCGCTGCCCATGCTATTGCATCAAGTCTATATGTCGCCCAGCGGGGCGATTATTTCGGACAGCACGGTATATCGCGACATTGGCAGCGGTTTTTACGCCACGCCGCATCTCCATGGCCAGCGTGTGGCGCTGGAAATCAGCCCGCAGATGGATAGCCCGGCGGCCAATGGTGCAATCAACGTGCAACGACAATACACGACAATCGCCACCCGGCTAGGCGAATGGACGCAACTTGGCGGCACTGACACGCAAGGAAATCAGCAAGACAAGAATTTGCTTGGCCATACCGGTAGCAACAACTCTACCCAGGGCAGTATCTGGGTAAAAGTTGAAGCAGTGCCGCAATAAGCGCAGCAACATCAGGCCGGACAATGCGGCCCTTTAGTCGGGCAATGCGGCAGCCAAAATCGCCAAATCCAGGGCGATTGAGGCATGCCCCGGCAATTCGGCCATTTCATTCCTCGTTTCCCCTCGTAGCGTAAAACCGACAGCAGATACATGAATCCGGCCGGGCCGCCAAAGCCTAGGCTTTCAGCGTATTCGCATCGCCCTATTGGCCGCACCGTCAAGGCTATCCCTGATCTTCCATTCGACAATTCGATCCCGCTTGATCTAGGTCAAGGAACAATAGATGTATTTAAAGTACAACTTAAAACACGCATCTTTTTTCAACGCCCAAGGAGCCGAACATGCAACAAGTCTTCACCAAAGCGATGGCACGCAACATTTTTCTCGGTGGCGCGGTATTTTTTCTCGCCATTTATCTGGCGCTCAGCTACGACACCTGGCAGCGCATCCCGGAACGTGACCATGCGGACAAAATGACTCCCGCCGTGCTGCGCGGCAAGTATTTACTCGACACCAATGATTGCATCGGCTGCCACACCATCAATGGCGAAGGCGCCTATTTCGCCCCGGAACTCGGCAACGTCTACAAACGCAGGGGCCCAGTATTCATCAAGGCGTGGATAGAGGCGCAACCCACGGGAGTGCCGGGAAGAAGGCAGATGCCCAATTTCCATTTCACCCAGAATCAGCTGGACGATCTCGTGGCCTATCTGCAATGGCTTTCCAACATCGACACCAACAACTGGCCGCCCAATATCCAAGGTTGATTGGACTCCCTACCCACGCAACGAAAAAGGACAAATCATGAAATACCAGTCTCAAAAGGTGGCAAAACCTTACTTCATCGCCGCACTGGCTCTGTTTGTCGGCCAGATCGTGTTCGGCCTGATCGCCGGATTGCAGTATCTGTATGGAACGTTTCTATTTCCCGAACTGCCCTTCGACGTTGCGCACATGAGCCACACCAATCTGCTGATCGTATGGCTGCTGATGGCCTTCATGGGCGCCGCCTACTTTATTGTTCCGGAAGAGGCGCAAACCGAGCTCTACAGCCCCAGACTCGCGCTGGTCACTTTCTGGGTGTTTCTCACCGCCGCGGCGCTGACGATAGTCGCTTATCTTTTCGTGCCTTATTCCCATCTGGCGGCAATAACCGGCAATGCGGCTTTACCCACCATGGGCCGCGGCTACCTGGAGCAGCCGCTGCCCACCAAGATCGGTATCGTACTGGTGGCGCTGTCGCTGTTGTTCAACGTGACCATGACC
>JANMKH010000125.1:0-4492 GCA_031371965.1 Sulfuriferula sp. | reverse complement strand
CATTGCTCTTTCACTACAGAAGGCATTACCGCAGATGACTATCTTCAAAGTAACTAAACAAACTGGGATTTTTGGAATTGATGATAGTAATCATGCTTTTCACATTAACGATGACCTGCTCTTCGACTGCATCGGGATTGGGCGCGGCAACGGACACGGTCCAAAGAGGGTTTCTGGCTTCAATTTCGGCAAGCAGTTCGGCTATGCACTGTTAACCTATTTTGCTTCCAGGGCGCTGAATTTTCGTCGCGTGCCATTCTGCGAAGATCGTATTTATACATCCTTTTTCTCAAGGCAAGACGCTGACACGGAGCTTCTCAGCAGCCTTAACGAAAACCGAATAGCGGTGATATGCTCCGAACTGTTATCTCTCTATCAACATACGCAAACCAAGTTGGCTCAGGTAGGGCTTGGTTCTGTGGCCATTCGACGCGAAATCAAGTCAGACGAGCATGGTTACGCTGAGACCATTGTTCGATTAAAGAAGTCCGCTGATCTTCTTGGGTTTACTGAGGTTCAGATTGAAATGGACACATTGAACTCGTTCGGAGACGAGGGGGCTTACTGCGCAGACGTCACATTGCAGCTTACAGTACCAATCAAAGATGTCCTCTATTGTAGTCGCTTGGTTGCGAATCGCCCCGGTCAGCCGGATACCATGGAATCCGGTGAATGGGTCATCGTCAACCGATCTTCGACCGGAGTTGTTTCCTTGCCGGCATCATCGATTGGTTTCAGGTCAGACATGTGGCGCGAGGATCGACCATTTACGACCAAGGATGCCGAGAAATTCATGGCCAATTACACTCCCATAGTTCTCCGGCCATCGTATAGAACACTACAGCGTCATGGAACTCATGGCTTGCGGCCAACGGTAAAGCAAAAGTTGGTTCGCAATGCGTTGGCGTATCTCTGTGGAAATGCATAACCACTCGGTCAGCCCGCTTGCAAGCTTCGCTTGCAGGTTCCCTCCGCGCTGCGGCGGACGGTTACCTACAGCTTCGTTGAAGGACCGCACCAATCAGCATTCCATTGCGTTTGGCGTCTTGCCGATATTGGCACACAACCGATTATAGGTCTTGCACCAAACTACCCAGTCAGTTCCCTATCTCCGGCGGCGGTAGGCTCGTTAGATCCCAGAGTGTGCCTTCCCATTCGCTGACGATTCCCTCCTCGTCGCAATGAGAGCAGGACCAGTCAATTTCTCCGTTATCAGCATCGGCCGCGAAAATTTCTCCATGACACTTTTTCTTCCGGCACTTGACCGTAATATCGCTCTCGGGATCGGGATGAGTAGCCAGCGCGATGATTGCTCCGATGAACTCGGCTAATGCTCTCGCTGGGCCGGTTTGAGGCGCGATGGCCCCTTTGCTGTCGAGGAAATGCTGGGCGTTGGTAATAAGCATCGTTGGCGCGCTCTGAGAATTTTCAATTATCTATGCATTGCACAACATATCCAAGTTTAAAGCCTAAATTTGATGGGCTTCGGATGGTCATGGACCTTCCTGATTAGCCACAATGTTCAGCCGAGCGAATGAGGCGCTCTGGATGTGGCGAAGTAACAGCAGATGCTCGAAGCAGTCGGGGCAGAATGACCGACAAGTCGAAGCGGCGATTAAATCGATATTGGATTTCGGCGAGGTAACGATGGGCATACTTGGAGAAATTGAACGCATGGTAGGTTCCAGAGAACGCAGTTTTCAGGTTGCTCAAGAGGGTATTAACCGCGCGAAATTTCTCCAGCTTCACGCTGGCAGCGCCGCCTCCGGTGACGGTGCGTTCGTGAGTCGCGCCCGATGCCGTAACAGATCGGAAGCACCACAATCCATCGGAAACGATATGAGCCGACGCACACAGCGACTTCTTCGCCCACACGGTCATCGCGTCTTTGGTGAATTCAAGCTTGGTCAGGCAAGCGAACAGAGGGTGGCCGGTTTCGGTTGTCTGCACCGCAGCGATGAAGGACACCTTGTTCTCCGAACCCCGTCCACTCTTGCCGCCGGGTAACTCGCCCCCCAGGTAGGCATCATCAATCTCGACGCGGCCATCGAGCTGGCGCGATTCCTCCCGTACACTCATGACCTGCATCAGCTTATGCTTCATCAGCCAAGCGGTCTTATAGCGCACACCCAGATGGCGCTTGAGTTCCAGCGCAGAAACACTGTTCTTCGATTGGCTAAGCAGATGCATGGCCAAGAACCAGCGTGTCAGAGGCAGCTTGGTCGCCTGGAAAATCGTGCCGCAAATCGCTGTGGTCTGCTCCCGGCACGTAGAACATTGCCAGTAGTGCAATCCTTTACGCCCAAAGGTACTATGCCGCGTACCGCCACATTCCGGACAAACAAACCCCGACGGCCAGCGCGAACCCACGAGCGCAGTCTGGCACTTCTCCTCCGTTCCATAACGTTCCATGAACTCAGCCATCGACAATCCTTTTTGAAACTGAATCTTGTTGATACCCATCGCGCATCTCCTTTCGTTGGAATGCGCTTATTATCCACAGCGACAGGCTCAAAAAATGAGCCTGCTGAACATTGTGGCTAATCAGGACATGGCAAGACATCATGAGGACAAGGGCCTCTGGGTAGGCATTGCTGCTTACTACTATAACTTTCGTCGTAGAGCATTTGCTCTATAGCTTCGTTAAACCCAAACCAATATCCTCATTTACAGAGTAAGTGCTCGATACCGCTTCGACTTTACTCCGAGTTCTCAAACGCGCTCTGCGCGTAAATTAAATAATTAAATTAAAGGGAGTTAACATGAAAAAAACCATTCGCCGTTTGCAGCACGGTCAGGGCATGACCGAATACATTATCATTGTTGCCATGATTTCCATTGCTGCGATTGCGGTTTACCAGTATTTCGGTCAGACCGTACGCAACCAGACTGCTGCCATTGCGCAGGAACTATCCGGTAATGACGGTACCACTGCCAAGGGCAATGCACAGACTGCTGCCAAGTCTGCAGAGACCGTTGGTAACACCAAGAATACCCTCGACGATTACGTCAACCAAAAGGGAAAATAATAACAAGACTTGCGTCGTCCTGACTCCAGGGCGGCGCATCAACAACACATGACATTCATGAAACTGGCACGTCCAAACGGCCAGCAGGGTCAGGCTTTGCCTTTGGCGCTTGTTCTGCTTGTTGCTGTTGCCGCGACGGTGTTTTTTATGTTCAACAGCGGCCAGCTGGTGCAGGAAAAAATTCGCCTGACCAACACGGCGGATGCCGTGGCCTATAGCGCGGGCGTCTATGAGGCGCGCGTGCTGAATTACGACGCATACAGCAACCGCGCCATAATCGCCAACGAAATCGCTATTGGACAGGCGGTGGGACTGGCGTCGTGGGCCAAATACATGGGTACGTCTGCCGGCACGATTGGCCCGTACCTTAACCTCATTCCCTATGTGGGTCCGTATTTGGCAAATTTGATGAACTACATCCAGACCATCATGGATTACGTCACCCTTGCGCTTTCATATGTGATTCCTCTGCACGACGCTGCCATTCAGGCGCTCATGGTTTCCCAATTTGCAGTGCATGGCCCGGGCAACGCGATAGCGCTGATAAACCGCAAAGTTGTCATGGACGAAGTGGCACAAAAAAATGATCCGGATGCCATTGTGGATGTCATACCGCTAGGAGACAACTTCGCTGGTTTCACCCAGAGATACACCTCCAAAGAAGAGCGCGCACGCATGGGGCAAGTGGTTAGCGATGGCCGAGATGCATTTCTGAAAAGCAGAAACTGGGGTTTTGGTATTGTTTTCGCCTGTACCGGAGTGAAACTTGAAAAACGCGGGAGCACCGAGTTGATAGACCTGACCGAGGGTTGGAAATCCATGGATACCCTCTCTGCGCACATCTATTGGATCAAGTGGCGGTGGGGGATACCCAGTTGCAAACACAGTGAAACGCCCATCGGATACGGTACAGCCATTTCTGTAGATAATCTGGATGATTCGAATTACGACTACGCTGGTTCGCGCAGCACCAATCCAAATGCCAGCAACAGGGCCGATTCCAGCGACGGGATAGCCAATGGGTTCGATCCAGCACCTTATAGCATTGGCGGCGGTGCCATACCCGCGTTTCATGAGCTTTCGGAAAGCGCCCTCAAGCAGGGCGACCCGCGTACTCAAACCACCATTCGAGTCACAAAACCCGGCGCGAAGCAGCGTTATTCAGGGGGAAGCAGCATCATCAAGCCTGGCGGCCGTCTCGATTTGTACCAGGGAAATATGGCCAATGCAGAAAGTGCTGCCATTTCACGTGTAGAGGTTTATTTTGAGCGGCCCGATGGTGCCAATCCGCTTTTCCCTGGAAAGGCAGAAAAGGGCAGTCTGTTTAATCCTTATTGGCAGGTACGCCTTGTGCCTGTTTCGGCTGCTGAACGTGCACTCGCTCAGGGTATACAAGGCGTGCTGCTACCGTGATCTTGAAAGTGCTGTCATGACCGAGAGTCCCGTTTTTTCCCGCCCCGTGT
>JANMKH010000094.1:0-3284 GCA_031371965.1 Sulfuriferula sp. | reverse complement strand
GGTGGGACCGGTCACCAGCACCAGCCCATTCGGCCGCCGCAAGATAGCGCGGAATCTTTCCAGCATGTTGCCCGGCATGCCGATAGAATCCAGCTTGAGCGTTGCGCCGCCCTGGTTCAATAAACGCATCACCACCGATTCGCCATACTGGGTGGGCATGGTGGAGATACGCACGTCGATCTGCTGCTGCTTGACCTTGATGGCGAAACGCCCATCCTGAGGCAGACGTTTTTCCGAGATATCCAGGCCCGACATCAGCTTGAGCCGCAGCGCCAGGGCGCTGGCAATCTTGATATCGGACTCGGTTTGCAGATGCAGCACACCGTCTATACGGAAGCGGATTTGCAGGCGCTCTTCCTGCGGTTCGATATGGATATCGGATGCCCTGACCTGCGTCGCGTCATCAAATACCGATTGCAGAAGTTTGACGACCGGCGCTTCTTCAAGCCCGGCTGCCGCGCCCAGCGTACCGAAATCCACATAGCTGTCGCCCAGATCCTGTTCCAGTTCACGCGCGAAATCGGTGATCTCTTCGGTCTTGCGGTAAATACGATCGATGGTCTGCAGCAGCTCGCCCTCGTTCACCACGGCGAGTTCGATATTCCTTTTCACGGAACGGGCAATCTCGTCGTAGGCGAACAGATCGGTGGGGTCAGCCAGACCTAATAACAAGCTACTGTCGCGATCTTCCAGAGCAATGGCGCGGAAACGGCGCGCCTGGGTTTCCGGCAGCAGGCGTACCGTATCGGGATTGAAGTTGTAATACTTGAGATCGATGTAGGGGATGTTGAGCTGCTTGGCCAGCGCGCCGGAAATCTGGTCTTCGGTGACGAAGCCGTTTTCGACAAAAAAACGACCGAGCTTGCGCCCGCTGCGTTTTTGCTCGGTCAGTGCTAACTGGAGTTGTTCTTCAGAAAGCAGCTTTTGCTGAACCAAAAGTTCACCCAGGCGAACTTTTTCCGGCCTAGCCATAGCGCTCCTTTATTATCTGCTTATTGATGGTAAAACCAAGTAACGGCAAGGAATGGAATTACTAAAGCAATAAGCTGGCCTGATTATTCAGGCCACCCCTTAAATCAAACCAGATATGTAGGTTGGGTTAGGCGCGGCTTTTTGCGCCGTAACCCAACAAAACCCAATCACCTCCTAAACACCGGTGTTGAAGAATGGGTTTGTTGGGTTACGCGATAAAGCCGCTAACCCAACCTACATGACTCAGGCCACCTTAAGCCAAATTAGCGCCGCCACAGGTAGCGGTAAACAAATCCGGGATAGGACATTACCAGAAACAGGCAGGCGGTGACCGCATAAAACTCCCAGTTCTGGTGTTGCACCGGACCAATCTTGCGCTGCAGCATGAAGCCCACAGCACCCACCACAAAGTACAGCACGATCAGTTCCAGCGCGCGCCAACCCAGCGCTTTGTGACTATCTTTGGGGGCGATGACGAAAAAGATGCGCTCCAGCAAAAACGGCAGATTGGCGGCGACCAGTGCGGTCAGCAGCAAGGCAATAACAGCGGCATTCATAGCGATTTACCAATAGCGTAAGCGCACAGCGCCATCAGCGGCTGCGGCAAAATACCAAGGGCCAGCATACCCAGCCCGTTGGCGCTCATCAATACGCGCATGTCGCCCTGGGGGGCGATCGGGGTCATGTCATGCGGTTTGTCAAAATACATCAGTTTGACCACGCGCAAATAATAAAATGCGCCGATCAGCGAGAAAATGACTGCGACTACGGCGAGCCAGGTATAACCAGCGTGAATCACCGCCTGCAATACCGACAACTTGGCATAGAAACCTATCGTCGGCGGGAGACCGGCCAGCGAGAACATGAAGAGCAGCAGCATGAATGCAAACCATGGGCTACGCTGATTGAGACCCTTGAGGTCGTCCAGCTGGTCGGCCTCGAAGCCTTTGCGCGACAGCAGCAGGATCATGCCGAATGAGCCTAGCCCCATGAACACGTAGCTGATCATGTAGAACATGGCGGAGGTGTAGCCGTTGATATCGGCGGCCAGCAGACCGAGCAGCAGGAAGCCCATGTGCGAAATGGTGGAATACGCCAGCATGCGCTTGAAATTGGTCTGGGCGATGGCTGTGATATTGCCCACCGCCATGGACAATACCGCCATGATGACCAGCATGGATTGCCAGTCGGGAGACAGCGATTGCAGGCCTTGCGCCAGGATACGCAACACAAAACCCAGTGCGGCAATTTTACTGGCGGTGCCGATAAACAGCGTGACGGCCGTGGGCGCACCCTGGTACACGTCCGGAATCCACATATGGAACGGTGCCACGCCGAGCTTGAACGCCAGCCCCGCCACCACAAATACCAGACCGAACACCAGCACGGTATTGCTGCCCAGCCCCTGTTGCAATACAGCGGCAATTTTGGCGATCTCCAGGCTGCCTGTGGCGCCATAAAGCATGGACATGCCGTACAGCAGCATGCCCGACGCCAGTGCCCCCAGCACAAAGTATTTCATTGCGGCTTCGGCCGCCACGGCCGAGTCGCGCTGCAGTGCAACCAGCGCATACAGCGACAGGCTCAGCAATTCCAGCCCCATGTACAGGGTCAGGAAATGACTGGCGGAAATCATCACCATCATGCCCAGCGTGGCGAACAGCATCAACACAAAGAACTCGCCCTGGAACATGCCACGCACACGGATATATTCGCGCGAGTAAACCATGGTCACCGCAACGCTGAAATACACCACGAGCTTCAGCACATCGGCCAACATGTCGTTGACGAACATGCCGTGCATGGCATACACCACATTGCCACTCGCCCCGGAGAAAGTCAGCCAGCCGCAACCCAGCAATGCGGACAAGCTGAGAATGTAAGTAATGTAACGATGTTCATCGCTGAGAAACAGGTCAAAAATCAGGATGAAAGAAACGGCCGCCAGCAGAAATATTTCCGGCAATAACGGCGTCAGATCGGTGAGGGCAAAATTCATCCGTAGTCCTTATCAATACAGCTTAGGGCAGTTTGCTCTGCGCCACATGGGCGAGCAAGTTATTCACCGAGGTGTGCATGACATCGGTGACCGGCTTGGGATAGACGCCCATTGCCAGCACCGCCAGCGCGAGTACAGCCAAGAAACTGAATTCGCGCGGACCGATGTCTTGTATGTCTTCAACGTGAGGGTTGGTGATATTGCCGAACACCACGCGCTTGTACATCCACAATGTGTAGGCAGCCCCGGTAATCAATGTGGTTGCGGCCAGGAAGGCATACCAGAAATTGACCTTGATGGCGCTCAGAATGAC
>JANMKH010000051.1:0-1819 GCA_031371965.1 Sulfuriferula sp. | reverse complement strand
TTGCCATGCTGCGTAACATGGGTTCTTTTCCGTGTTCCAGTTCAGCCTTGGCAATGTCGAGCTCCGCTTGGCGCTGCATGCGCGCCATCATCGCAAAGTCATAGTCGGTATTGCCGGTCACCTGAAAGGCGGCCGTTTTTTCTTTTAGGCTGTCGATGGATTTTTGCATCTCCGTAGCGGATTTCCCCTCCACAGTGTCGGCGGCAGGCTCCAATGCTCTGGTTGCGCCGTCGGCAGGCACTGGCCCAGACTGTGCATTCGCCCATGGCGGGGTTGCCAGCGCCGCGAGCGCCGTAACTGTCATGCAAGCGCGCTTCCAATCACGATTATTTTTCAACATATCCTGTTTTCTTTGTTGCGACATGAGGAATCTCCTGGAAACCATGGTGTGCTGTGTGCTTTCGCCGCGAGGCATAAGCCTGATCTAAATACTGAACCCGAATTTTAAATCAGACAACTTCAGCCGGTGCCAATTTGCATGGATGGGGCGAGTCATTGATTTCTATCTGGATAGTGGAATGCGCGATCTTAAACCGCTCATGCAATGTGTCGACCACCGTGCTGCGGAATGCGTCACTCGGATAGCCCGCCGGCATCACCAAATGGACCGTCAACGCCGTTTCGGTCGTACTCATGGCCCAGATATGCAAATCATGCACTTCGCTGACACCCTCAACAGACGTTAAGTAAGCGCGAACCTTGTCCGGGTCGACTCCTTCCGGCACTGCATGCAAGGCAAGGTTGACCGAATCGCGCAACAGGCCCCATGTTCCGATCACAATAAGAATGGAAATAATCAGGCTCACGGCTGGGTCAAGCCATAGCCAGCCAGTGTACATGATCGCGAATCCGGCAATGACTACGCCTAACGATATGGCTGCATCTGCAGCCATATGCGTGAACGCTCCGCGCACATTCAAATCGCCTTTACGCCCGGCCATGAATAACAAGGCGGTACCCAGATTGATTGCTACACCAAACGCGGCAACGACAATGACCGTCATGCCTTCAACATCGCTCGGATGGCGGAAACGCAACACGGCCTCCCAAGCGATGCCACCGGTGACCACCAACAGTAATACCGCATTGATCAGCGCAGCGAGGATCGACGTACTGCGCAACCCATAGGTGAAGCGCTTCGATGGAATACGTTTTACCAGGGTACTGGCACCCCATGCGAGCAATAGGCCCAGCACGTCGCTCAAATTGTGTCCGGCGTCAGCCAGCAGCGCCAGCGAATTGCCGAGAATGCCATAGACGGCTTCGGCAACGACAAAGCTTGAATTCAGGATGATGCCAAATAAAAATGCACGGCCAAAATCCTTCGGTGCATGCGTATGCCCAGGCGCGTGATCGTGATGGTCATGCTCGTCGTGGTGAGGGTGGTCTTGATGCGGATGGTCATGGGCCATGATGAATACGTCCTTTTACGAGAAGAGGTGCACGGTGCAGCGGTTCTTTAGTTGGACATGTCATAGCATCATCTCAATGATGAGCAAGACAATAAAACCAACAAAAAACATAGCAGTTTGGGTAGCGGTTTCAGGCACCTCATGCGCTTCAACCAGCAACTCTTCCGTCACCAGATAAAGTAACGCTGCAAGACCGAACGCAAGTACAGCATCCAACAGTGCGCCAGACGCCCCCGCCAGCAATACTGTACCCGCTGCTGCCCCCGTTAAAAGCAAAGCACCGAAACCGAAAGTGATTGCAATGACCGTGCCACGAGATACCCCCGAGCCTCTAAGCGCCGCCCCTCCTGATAAGCCGAGAAAGATCACTTCAAGCGTCAACGCAATCGTCAGCAAGAGCCCCTGCT
>JANMKH010000038.1:0-2734 GCA_031371965.1 Sulfuriferula sp. | reverse complement strand
CTGCAACCGGCTTACCTGGCTGAACTGCGCCGCCAGCACCAGAGCGGCCACGCCACCTATTACGGGGTAATGATCTGGGTGGTGGTGATGCTGGAGCAGTGGCTGAGCAAACGCGGTCTCTAGTATCTAAATCCATTCATTAGGAAACATATTCCGCAGATAAGTAGGTTGGGTTAGGCGCGGTTTTTTGCGCCGTAACCCAACAGAACCTGATGCTCCTCCTAAACGCGGTGTCGATGTATGTTGCCTATCCATCGGCGCTAAAAGTTGGGTTACGCGATAAAGCCGCTAACCCAACCTACATGATTGTCCATCTCCCAATCTGTGTAGAGCGCAATAACCAACGCGCATTGCGCCGGATGCACGCGGTGCAATGCGCTGCGCTTATTGCACCCTACCGGTCATATGTGATTTTGTTCCTGTCAATCCTGAGAAATCCTGTTAATCCTGTCCATACCTCTTCCTCACAAAAGGCTGCGGCTTTCGCAACGGGGGATTAACCACCACAGCGCCGGATGGTGCTACCTGCTTGAGCGCCACCACTCCTGTCATCACCATAATCGCGATCAGGTGGTAATACAGGTCGAAGTTCGCCAACCCCAGAAACGCGCCCGCCGAAGCAAAGCCGATCATGCTGACCTGCAGCATGCGCGCCAAATCGGCCGCCCATTTTCGATTTGGGTCTTTGCCGCATTCGCGGATAATCTGCGCGCCCTTGCGCCAGGTCAGCCACGCCAGCAACATGAACAGGCCAAAACCGACATAACCGTGCTCGCCCAGCATCTCGAAATAGATACTGTGTACATCGTGCACATTCCAGGGATCGGGGGCGTAAACCTTGAACACCGCTGGCTGGAAAGCATCGAAACCGCCTCCAACCAAAGGCCTGTCCTTGGCCAGATTAAACGCCGTCCACCAAGCATTAATACGCCCCTGCGCGGAGGCATCAGACTGGTAGGTGTCGATGGTGTTCATGCGCTGATACCATTCCGCCGGCATGATGCTGAGAATCGCTGCTACCGACAGTACCATGATCAATGCGGTAAATAGTTTGTTACGGGTTTTAAGCCACAGGAACGTTCCCATTGCAACGCCGCCCACTAATGCTCCACGCGACTGACTGCCTATGACGGCTATTGCACACAGGAACATCGCGGCGGTGTATGAGTGACGCATCCAGATCCTTTTCGCGTTGAGATGCAGGTACCAGATCAGAGGTATGGTCATTATCAGCGCCAGCGCGATTTCGTTGTTGCCCCCGATAAACGTACCGAATGGTCCCTGCACACGATAAACACCACCATGAACAATCGTAAAAATACCGCCTTTGACCCCATAGAAACCCAGCGACAGGGCAATGATCAACACCAGTGTTTCAATCCTCTCGCGCGTATTGATCAACATCATGGTAAGGAAAACCATCAACTGAATTTTTGCCACCTTCTCCATCTGCAACCACGCCAACTGAGGGTACAGCGAGAAAATCGTGGTGACCAGCATCCAACCAATCAATAACAGTAAAACAATATTCTCTCGCGTCCACGGGAGACGCTTGGGCTCGCGTGAAAACGCCATGCCCATCAAGGTGACGATGGCGACAATAAAGGCAAACGGGAAATCGTAAGCCAGTCCCCATGCCAGACGATGCGGGTTCATGTAGCCCAGCCAGGACCACAGATAAATACCGATGTAAGGCTTGCGCAGTACGAAAGGCAGTGTGCCAAACACTGCCGCAAAGACAAACAGATCTCTCAAACTCATGCTGTGCTTCTCCTGTCACTGCTGGCGTCAGACGGCGCTACCACATGGCTGACTACATATCGGTATTTACCGGATTTTTCCTTGGGCACTTCATTCATCCGTTCTATCTCCACGCGTACGCCTGAACCCAGGCGTTGCTGGATACCCGACTGGATTTTGCCGATGTTCGCCTCGTCAAACTGACGGTCGGTAGCCAGCAGGACGCGCGTCAGTTGCAGATTTTCCTGCACGATCTTGAACTGGCGCACGCCGGGCAGGTCGCGGATCACATACACCAATGCCAGACCGTGCATCACTGTGCCGTCCTGCGCCACCACAAAATCGGTGCTGCGCCCTTCGATGGCTTTCAGCAGCGGCAAGCCACGCCCACACGCGCAGGGCTGGTCATCAAGCACGCCGACATCGCCGGTACGATAGCGGATAAACGGAAAATCACCGGTGGACAGATGCGTCACCACGATCTCGCCCGACTCGCCATGCGGCAATACGCGGCCTGCCGCATCCACGATTTCCACGATGATGTCCTCGGAGGTGAGGTGCATTCCGCCCGCCGGGCACTGGTGCGCGATGAAGCCGGCGTCACGGCCCCCGTAGCCATTCGCTACCGGGCAACCGAAGGTTTTTTCAATCTGCTCATGCTGGTGGTCGTACAGCGCTTCGGAGGTGACAAAGGCGACTTTGATCCCCAGATCATTCATGGCGATACCATGCTCGTCGGCGTGGTGCGCGATATGCGCCAGCGCGGACGGATAGCCGAACAGCATTTTCGGGCGCGTGGCGCGGATCTCATCGATGAAACCGTCGAGTTTGGACGCGGACATTTCGAACGCGGGCAGCAGTTTGGTACGCAGCAGCTTGTCGCGCAGCTGTTTCACCCGATCCTGCGCGCCCAGTTCAATCGGCGAGCCCCACACCACAATCTCCGGGTCGCCGATGTCCACTCCCCACCAGCGCGTGGCGCGCCACTTGGCGG
>JANMKH010000516.1:0-2851 GCA_031371965.1 Sulfuriferula sp. | reverse complement strand
GTGATCGGCTCGCCCACGGTGAATTTGGGCGGATTTTCCGACCATTGCTCGGTCAGTTGCAGATTGCCGGCCGGTAGCCATTGGCGAATGTCGTAGCCGGGAGGAACAGGTTTCACCGTGAACGCGACGGATTTGGAATCCAGACGCATCTGACGCGTGCTCTGGTTGAATGGGTTGAACATGAAGCCGCCACCATTCTGATTCGCTTCGACGACACTGCCGTCAAAGACGATTGGAGCACTGCTGAATTGCCCGCTCTTTTGCGGAAAAACAGCGTAGCGCCGTTCAATCACCGAATAGGGTTGACCATTACGCATCACTTCAAACGGATGGTCGGCGCCCAAGCGTTCGACCACCGCATCCATGTTCGGGAAGGTGGGGTCGCTCAGGCTGCTGCCTTCGCCCAGACTGAGGGCGCTATACAGCCGTACGGTAAAGATGATCTGTTGCTGCACATGCACCGTCTGCGGTGCTGCGCTGACTTCCAGAAACAGGTTCTTGCTCTGTTGCGGGGTGCCAGCCTGGTTTGCGGTGGTGACAGTGAGATTGATCGGTGCACTGGATTGCCCCCCGATGGGGATCGCCGGAATCTGTAGCTGTCCGGCATGTTTCGCCATGAGATTGATCTGCCACTGGGTATTGTGAGAGATTTGGCCATTGATGATCTGGAAACTGCTGCTTTTGCTTTGCCCGAGCACATCGAAGTCGCGCTTCAATGCGCTCAGATCCGGTTCTCCGCTACTGCTGTCACTGCTTAGCGTGAGATTGAACGATTCGTTTACGGCAACCGGATTGCGGTCAACCTGGGCCTGCAACGAAGCCGATGCCGGTGTGCAGGACAGCACACACAATGCAGCGATCAGGGAAATCAGAAACTGATTAAAACGAGCTTTTACCATGGCTGTTTTTCACTCTGTTGAAATTGCTGTTGCTGTTTGTACTGATAAAGAAACTTGCGCCGCCACAAGCCGCCTGGGTCATCCGGGATACGCCGCAGCCATTGTTCGTCTGCCTGCTGTAATTGCTTGCGTTGCTGCGCATCGGCCGCGACTTGCGCACTGCCAGACGGCGCTGAGTTCTGGTCTGCCGCCTGCGGCAATGGCTGTGGCTGACCCTGAGCTTGTGCCGGTGTGGCCTGATCCGGGCGCTGTGTTCGTGCCTGCCCGGATGTATTGTTCTGTTGATGCCCGGCACCAGACTTCTGTTTGTCAGTGTTGCCCTGATTCTGTCCGGACTGATCAGATCCATTTTTAGACTGCTGATTGCCCTGCGCCGATTGCGGCGATTGTCCTGAGGATTTTCCTTGCTGCCCGTTCTGCGAAGATTGCTGCGGATTACTGGTGTTTTGCTGACTCTGTTGCTGATTTTTCTGTTGGTTTTGTTGCTGTTTTTGTTGTTGCTGTTTCAATAGTTTTTCAACCAGATTGCGGTTGTAACTGGCATCACCCAGCTTGGGGTCACGCTTCAAGGCTGCATCATAAGCTTGCAGCGCCTCGGGCAGGCGTCCCAGTTGCGCCAGCGCATTGCCGCGATTGTAATCAGCTTCGGCGGTGCCGATGCCTTTCAGACTATCCAGCGCAGCCTGGTAATTGCCGGCGCGATAATCGGCTGCCGCACGCCACTGAGGATCATGGAAAAGTTTGGCGGCAAGTTGCGGCTGTTTGGCATCCATGGCCTGCTGCCCGCGCTGATCGTCGCGCTGCCACAGGCTGCTCCATCCGGACGCATAGGCTGGATGGGTCTGCGGCAGGATGATCAGCAGCAACACCACAAGATAGCCACGACGGAAAGCCAGCGCGCCGAGCAGCAGTAGCGGCAGCAGCAGCCACGGGCCTTCGTCGCGCCACTGATCGCTCCTCAAGCCGTGGACCTTGATATCCTGCTGCGGGTCGAGCGAGCGTTTGAACGGCGCCAGTAACGCGTGAAAATCGCTGTCGTCGGGACTCAGACGCCGATAGGCGCCGTGGCCCTGGTGTGCCAGTTCAGCCAGACTGGCATCGTCCAGCCGGGGAATGACAATGGCACCGCTGTCGTTTGTCACAAATCCACCCGCAGGATTCGGGATCGGCGCGCCAGTAGGGGTGCCGACACCCAATACCGACAGCCGGTGCCCGGCCTCGACCAGATGGCTGATGGCAGTTTTGAGCGAATCGGATTCGCTGCCGTTGAGACCATCCGTAATCAGCAGCACACCGCCGTGGGCAACACCGGCCTGCTTCAACAGTTTCTGCGCCAGGCTGATTGCACGGCCGGGGTGAGAACCCTGTGCCGGCATCAATGCTGGGGTGAGGACCTCCAGCTGGCTGACGATAGTCTGTGCATCGGTGGTCAGCGGACTCACCACAAACGGTGTGGCCGCATAGACGATCAGCGCCGTTTCACCTTCCTTTTGCTGGTTGAGAATATCGCGCAATTTCAGTTTTGCGCGTTCCAGGCGGCTGGGTTTGATATCGGTGGCGTCCATCGAACGCGACAAGTCGAGCACCAGGGCCAATGCCGACTGCTGGCGGAATACCGGCTGCGCCAGTTTCTGCCATGCCGGGCCGGCCAGCGCAACAATCGCCAGCAAACCGCCGAGGCCGACAGCGACCATGGCCCACGGGCCTTGCCGGGCATTTTTACCGATCAGCAGATGCGCCAGCAAGCGTGGATCCACCACGCGCTGCCAGCTGCGGCTGACCAGGCGCCGGCGCCACATCAGCCAGAGCAATAGGATCAAGGGAAGCAGGGCGAGCAGCCACAAGGGACGCAAAAAGTGAAATGCCGAAATCATTTCCATGGCTTCATCTCCTTCGCGCAATCGGCAGCACGAGCAATCCGGCCAGCAACAGGCTGAAGGCCAGCGGCCAGT
>JANMKH010000502.1:0-9224 GCA_031371965.1 Sulfuriferula sp. | reverse complement strand
GCCAGATCCAGCCAGGTAATCGCATCCACCAGGCGGTTCAAATCGTCAAGATGAGCGCGCACTTCATCAGTCACCGCGCGCAGCACGATTTGATTCTGCCCCTCGATCTGGCCATTGAAAGCTTCCAGGCGATTGTTATGCACAACCACCTCGATCGGCTCAATCAGAATGTCGCGTCCGCCACCAATCGATCCACGTCGCACCCCCTTCATCTGTTCGGCGTGGGTGGCGCGCACCGCCAGTACGGCACGTGTGCCATGCCAATGCACCCGGCTGTTTTCGTCGAACATGCCCGCCACATCCGGACTCGCCATGCGCGCCTTGAGCTGCGTTTCAAGCTCTTGCCGCACTTGGTGGTATTGCTTGTGCAGCGCATCCAGTGCCGGCGTAGCATCTTCACGCAAACGCCCGGCATGGCTGATGGTTTTGTCCAGCACTTCGACCAGCGCTACGGGCGCCTGGAGCTCATTGATACGCGTGAATAAGGCAGGGTAAACGCCCACCAGCTCGCGCAACATCAGGCCGGTCTGCATCACTTGGCGCAAGTTGTGCAATCCACTGGCGGGCAGCGCGGCACCAGGTTGTGCAGCCTGGCGTAATGCCGGACGGATATCCGGCACCTGATTAAAGCGCGGCAGCTTATAGGCATCCGTTGCCTCCCGCGCAGCACTGACGGCACGCTGCATTTCGCGTGCGATATCGAGATTGGGGGCTGGTTCCAGGTTGCGTGCCGCGTCGGCACCATAGGGAGAAAAAGTCAGGCGTTCAAGAATACGGCGAATACCGTCAAATTCCAGCGCCTTGAGATCACTTTGCATGAAAAAATGGATTTAAAAAAACATCTAATGTAGCAAACAAGCAAAAACGCCGCCAGTGGCGGCATTTTTGCGGCCACGTTCTACGTGGATTTACTCGTGTGATGCGTCTTCCAGCGCCGCCATGATTTCATTGATGGAAGCTTCCCGGTTATCCACCATCGCCACCAGGTTGGCTACATTGCACACGGTCATATTGGCGCCATGCACAATCCAGCCTTTGGCGGGAGTCCAGCCGCGCATCTGGGAAAACAGCGAAAACAAATCGGCATTGCCCGCCACCATGCGCCGGTACCACTGCGCAAATTGCGCCAGGCGCCCTTGCATTTCTGCCGGGATCACGCCTTCGCCTTCGAGGATCGTGCCATCGTCCTGAAAACGACACACCGCAATCACGCCATCCAGTACTAAAATTCGTTTGAGCGACATATTCGCTCCTATGCCGTACAGGCAGAAATAGCGGCGAAGGCTGCCTCGTAATCGGCATCGCGGTTTTTGACCACCACGCCGCAATTACCATTTACAACCGCTGACCAATCCAGCCCCACCAGGGAAAACCCCTGCAGCGGCTCAAACCCTTTTTGTCCGGTGAGCGCTTCCCAGCCGCGCGCTTCCATGGTGGCAACCGCCATGTTGGCGACACAAGTGTGCGCCAGCAGATCCAGCACTTGCGGTGTCAGTTCGTTGCCTTCCTTGATCATCTGACCGGTCAGATCACCTTTGTCGGTGTAAGTAAACGCTGCCATTACGCCGGGGACTTCCATCAGTTTGGCCAGATCCATTGTTACCTCCTGTTGCAATTTAGAATTTTTAGATTAAACGAGTTGCTCGGTGACATCGCCACCGATTTTGGAGTACATGACTTGCATCAAGTTATCGCTGATATCACCCACTTTGGCGCGCATCACCGTCATCACGTCATTCAGTACGCCCTGGCGGTTTTCCAGCAGACAGAAAAAATTGCCCACCGCGCACACGCTGACCTGTTTTCCGCGCACAATCCAGCCCTGCAGCGGACGACAGCCGCAATGCTCGGCGAATGAACTGAACATTTCCGCCTGCATACTGACATTGAGAGTATTGGCACGGCACAGAATGGACGCCATGCGGGCGTATTCATCAGTCAACCCGCCTTCGTAAGTGTAACGGTCGCCCCGATAGGCGTATTCTCCGGCTGCAATGACGCCCGGGATGGCCATGAGTTGTTTTGCTATATGCATCTCCCCTCCTCCGTTGTTATGCTTACGTCGAAACTACGAGCGTGGCTTTACTGCCTTTTGGAATAGAATAGAGATTATGGAAAAAAGTGCAACTCCTTCGCTGCCAACAGCCGGTTTGTGGCGCCGAATTTCGGCAATAATTTATGAATCCCTGCTGTTGCTGGCCCTATTATTCATTGCAGATTATCTGTTTCTAGCGTTGACGCACAACGCCTCTTCGCCCCTATTCAAAGCGCTTTTGCAGGCTTATTTACTGCTGATGATGGCGACTTATTTCAGCTGGTCGTGGTTACGCGGACAAACGCTGGCGATGAAAACCTGGCGCATTCGAGTGGTTAATCTCGAAGGCGCTCCGATCACGTTGAAACAGGCTCTGCTACGCTTCGTACTGGCTCTTGTGCTCATCCCGGCATTTGGCATCAGTCTGATCTGGGCGCTGTTTGATCGGGACAAGCAATTTCTGCATGACCGTCTCGCAGACACGCGACTGGTGAGAACTGACGTTTAAGCCTATTGCCTCTGCACCTTGCGTATCATCGCAATCGCCACCAGCAGGAATACCAGCGTAGGCAAGACGGCGCTGATCAGCGGCGGCCAGTCATTGAGCAGCCCCAGGTAGGCAAACAGGCGGTTGAGCAAGTGGTACCCCAGTCCGAGCATAATCCCGGCAAACACCCGGGCGCCCACTGCGCCAGAACGCGGCCGGTGATAGGCAAACGGCAATGCAATCAACATCATCACCGGAGCTGAAAGCGGGTAAAACAGCTTGGACCACAGGGCGATTTCATAACGTTCGGTTGTTTGTTTGTTCTTACGCAGATGCTGGATGTATGACCACAAATTGGATGCGGACATTTTTTCCGGCGCGACCAGCAGCACGCTCATAATCCCCGGAGTCAGAACCGAACGCCAAACTTCTTCAGGCTTATGACTCACACTGACATTACCATTGCCGAATTGGGTCTCGGTAATATCCTGCAGGCGCCAACGGTTATCGCGCAGATAATCGCCCTGCTTTGCATGGCTGATTTTCTGCAAACGAAAGGCATCGTCAAACGCATAGATATTCACGTCGCGCAACTCGTTTCCCGGCGTCACTTCACGGATATTGATGAAGCTTTGCCCGTCACGCACCCATAGCCCCGAACGAAAAGCCTGTGCTACCAGCGCATGGGTTGCAGTAAGCTTGACCTGCTGCGCATAACGTTCAGAGACGGGGGCGATGAGTTCGCCGAACACAAATGTCAACACGGTAAAGAGCAGCCCGACACCCATCAGATAGCCTGCCACGCGCTGGATCGATATGCCCGACACCAGCATGATGGTGAACTCGGAATTGGCCACCATGCGCGCCAGCGCAAACAGCGTGCCGATCAGTGCAGCCACCGGCAACAGTTCGTAGACGTGGCCCGGCACACTCAGGGCAACAAAGGCCAGGATATTGAGCAAGCCATACCCACCTTGCCCCAATGAGCCAAGTTCATTGAGCAAATCAAAAAATGCGTACAGGGTCATCAACGCCGTAAACACGAACAGTGAACTGACCAGGGTTTCCGTCGCCAGATAACGTGCCAGAATTTTCATCGGCGCCAACGCCACCATGGGCGCATTGAAATGCGCTGATAGAACATCGACACCAGCACACCAGCCATCAGCAGATGCACCGCCCACATGCCCACTAACGGCGAGATTTTTTGTTGCGCCACCCAGGCATTGGAAATACCCAGCAGGTTGTTGTAGATCACGTAAATCAGCAATGCCAAAAGCAGTTTGAACGAGCGCCCCGCACGCGGATTCACGAAGCTCAGTGGAATCGCCATTAGTGCCAGAATGGCTGCACTGATCGGAAAGCTCCAGCGCCACACCAGTTCCGCCATATTGACTGGCGTGGGATCTCGCAACAGCTTGCCCGTAGGCAAGACCTTGGGTTCAAAGGTCTGCTGAGCGACAAAGCGCGCTGGCTCGATTCGAATCCAGTAGCGTCCGAACTCGACCGTCTTGTAATCGGCGCGCCCCGGCACCCCTTCATAGCGGCGTCCGTTTTCCAGTACCAGGTAGCGCTCCCCATTGGGCAGTTCAGTATGAAACCCTTCCCTGGCGACCACGATGCCCAGCTGGTTGTTGTCCAGCGATTGCATGAACACATTTTTTACGCGCGTGCCAATCTGAGACAGACTTTCGACAAAATAAACCTTGTCCGCATTTCTGGATTCTATGAACATGCCCGGAGAAATTGCCGACATATCGTCGCGGCTATTCAGCACCGCACTGTACACTTCCTTTTTCTGCAATGCCCATGGGATCACCGCAAGGTTGAGGACCGCAATTAAAAACACCATAGGCAGAGCAAAATACAGCACCGGTCTGATCCAGCTAAGCAAGCCCTGACCAGCGCTGAACCACACCACCATTTCACTATCCCGATATGCTCGTGAGACGGTCATTATAATGGTGATAAACAACGCCAGCGACAGCAGTACGGGCAGAAAACCAAGCAGGCCAAAGCCGAGAAAGGCAAATACTGCATCCAGCGCCAGCTTGCCGCGTGCCGCATCGCCTAACAAACGGATGAACAGCGTGCTCAAGGTGATCGCAATGAGCACCAGAAACACCGCCACACAGTTATATACAAGTTCGCGCACCAGCGCGCGTCGGAAGATCATTTTTGCGGAGGATAATAGGTAGTTGTTTTGACTTTTACCTCAACACTGCAAATAATGCATTGAAGTGTTTCAGGTCTTACAAGTCGCTGTTTAGAAATCACGCAGAAAATATTAAGGAGTACATCGGTGGAATTTAGCATAAAAAGTACCAGCCCTGAAAAACAACGTACCGCCTGTCTCGTAGTTGGCGTGCATGAATCGCGCAAACTCTCGCCTGCCGCCACGCAAATCGACCAGCAGGCTGGAGGGTATCTGACCGACATCTTGCGCCATGGCGACATGGATGGCCGACTTGGCAGCACCTGCCTGCTACACAAGGTACCGGGCACGATATGTGAACGAGTATTGCTGGTCGGACTCGGGCGTGAGCGCGATATGAACGAAAAGGCCTACGCTGATGCCAGTAATGCAATGCTTAAGGCACTTGCTGGCTGCGGTGCCGCCGATGCGGCCATCTATCTGATTCAAACCAGCGTCAAAGGCCGCGACCTGGCATGGAATATCGAACAACTGGTCATCGCCGCCGAAGCCAGCCTGTACCAGCCGGGCAAGCTAAAAAGCAAACAGGATAAATCTCCCTCCAAACTGCGCAAACTGACTTTTGGCATTAGCGACCGCGAACAGCAGGCAAGCGCCGAAGCTGCCCTGGCACAGGGCCTGGCGATAGGCGCCGGTATGAGCCTGGCTAAAATGCTGGGTGACTTGCCCGGTAACGTATGTACCCCCACCTACCTGGCCGAGCAGGCGCAGGCACTGGCTAAATCGCACAAACTCAAATGCGAGGTACTGGACAAAAAAGACATGGAAAAACTCGGCATGGGCTCGTTCCTGTCGGTAGCGAAAGGCAGCCGGCAACCGCCCAAACTGGTTGTGTTGCACCACAACGGCGGCAAAAAAGGCGACAAACCCATTGTATTGGTTGGAAAAGGCATCACCTTTGACGCGGGCGGCATCTCGCTCAAACCCGCCCACGAAATGGATGAGATGAAATACGATATGTGTGGCGCCGCCAGCGTGTTGGGTACGCTGCGTGCTGTCGCCGAGATGAAGCTGCCGCTCAATGTCGTCGGCGTTATCCCCACTTGTGAAAATTTGCCGGATGGCGACGCCAACAAGCCGGGGGACATTGTCACCTCGATGTCCGGCCAGACTATCGAAATCCTCAACACCGATGCCGAAGGTCGCCTGATTCTGTGCGATGCACTCACTTATAGCGAACGTTTTGAGCCGGCCGCGGTGATCGACATCGCCACCCTCACTGGCGCCTGCGTAATCGCGCTGGGCCACCACGCCACCGGCATGTTCAGCAACCACGACAGCCTGGCACGAGAAATCGAACACGCCGCCACTGCCTCGCAAGATCGCGTATGGCGCCTGCCGCTTTGGGATGACTACCAGCAGCAGCTGGACAGCAATTTTGCCGACATCGCGAATATCGGCGGCCGCGCAGGCGGCTCCATCACTGCTGCCTGTTTCCTGTCGCGCTTCACCAAAAAATACGACTGGGCGCATCTCGACATCGCCGGCACAGCGTGGAAATCCGGCAAGGACAAAGGCAGCACCGGGCGCCCGGTGCCGCTTCTGGTGCATTTCCTGGTGAACCGTGCCGGCCGGACCAAATGACGCGGGTGGATTTTTACACGCACGCGCCGGACAAACTTGAACTGGCGCGCGTGCTCACCGGCAAGGCCTATCGGCAGGGGCTGAAAGTCATGCTCTACTCGCCCGACAGCCGGGTGGTGGCCGATATGGACAAGCGTCTGTGGGAGGTTCCGGCCAACAGTTTTTTGCCGCACTGTGGTTGTACCGCACCGCACGCCAGCGCCACACCCGTGGTGCTGGGCGAGGCCGCCTACCACCTGCCGCACGACAATGTGCTGATCAATCTGCATGACACCACGCCAACATTTTTCAGCCGCTTTGAACGCCTGATCGAAATTGTTTCACTGGACAGCACCGACCAGGATGCGGCGCGTTTGCGCTGGCGTTTTTACAAACAGCGCGGCTACGAGATGCACAGTCATGACCTGCGTGAAAAACAAACATGACTGATCCGATGCATCAACTGCTGGATAAAATGCAAACGCTCATGGGTAAGCATCGTGATGCGCCGGTGAAACTTGAGACTGAACCCGCCTCCCCTCCACCCATAGAAGCCGTAGCCGAGGCAACTCCGTTTCCGGTTTTAACTGACATCGTACGGCGCGGCGAAATCATTGCAGACCTGCCTTCCTCTGCCCCGCAACCTCACCCTGACTCCACAGAGGAAATCACCCCGCCTCTACTAGCGGATGAAACCGTCAACATTCCTGAATCATTCATCCAAACCGAACCGGCCGAGTCCTATGCCATTGTCGCCACACCGGTTCTGACCGATATCGTATGGCGCGGCGAAGTACTCCCCGACGTATCCGATACGCAAACAACGCCTGATACCATCGAGGAAATCTCTGAACCGGCCGAAGCGACGGACAATAGCACCAGCGAGTTCATCAGCCCCGAGCATACACCGCAAGCCGAAACGCCTGACGCCTCGGTGGAAATTACTCATTTGGTTGTGTCCACTGACAATATCCCCGAGGCCTTCACCAGTCCCGAGCTGGCCGAGCTGCTTGCCACTTCGGTTGCCACCCACGTACTTGGCATGATCGACGGTCATCTCATGCACGAAGTCAATACCGTGGTGGCGCAACGCCTGCGCCGCGTCGTCGACGACACTTTATCCACGCTGCTGACCCAGCTTGCTCTCGACATGGAATCACTCGTACGCGAGGCGGTCGTCGAAGAACTGGCCAGGCATGGCATCCATCCCGCCAACACCCCGGAGAACCCGTCCGATCCGGTATAATCGCGGGTTTTAAGCCTCAACCTCACGCATCATGGAACTCGCCAAAAGCTTCGAACCCCGCGACATCGAACAACGCTGGTATCAGCACTGGGAACAGTCCGGCTATTTCCGTCCCAGCATGGACGCCAGCCGCCCCGCCTACTGCATCATGCTGCCGCCGCCCAACGTCACCGGCACGCTGCATATGGGTCATGCGTTCCAGCATACGCTGATGGACGCACTGATCCGCTACCACCGCATGCAGGGCGACAATACCCTGTGGCAACCCGGCACCGATCACGCCGGCATCGCCACCCAGATCGTGGTGGAGCGCCAGCTCGACGCCAAAGGCGAGTCGCGGCATCAGCTTGGGCGCGAAATTTTCCTGAAAAGAGTATGGGAATGGAAGGGGCACTCCGGCTCTACCATCACCCGCCAGATGCGCCGTCTGGGCACCTCGTGCGACTGGTCGCGCGAGCGCTTCACCATGGACGCCGGCCTGTCCGAGGCGGTGACTGAAGTGTTTGTCGCGCTCTACAACGAAGGACTGATTTATCGCGGCAAGCGCCTGGTCAACTGGGATCCGGTGCTGGGCACGGCGGTGTCCGACCTGGAAGTGATCTCCGAAGAAGAGGACGGCTTCCTCTGGCACATCCGCTATCCAATCGAAGGCGAGGACGGCTTTGTCGAAGTCGCCACCACCCGCCCGGAAACCCTGCTGGGCGACGTTGCGGTGGCGGTTCATCCGGACGATACGCGCTACCAGCATCTGATTGGCCGCTTTGTGCGCCTGCCGATCGCCGAGCGCAGCATCCCGGTGATTGCCGATGACTACGTTGACCCAGCCTTCGGTACCGGCGTGGTCAAAATCACCCCGGCGCACGACTTCAACGACTACGCCGTCGGCATACGCCACAAGCTGCCGCCGATCGGCGTGTTGACGCTCGACGCCAAAATGAACGATCTCTGCCCCACCGAATACCAAGGGCTGGATCGCTACGTGGCGCGCGAGAAACTGCTCGCCGAACTGCAAGCCAAAGACCTGCTGGTCACCGCCAAACCGCACAAGCTGATGGTGCCGCGCGGCGACCGCACTGGCGCCGTGATCGAGCCCATGCTCACCGACCAGTGGTTTGTCGCGATGGAACAAATGGGCGCGAGCGGCCTCAATGCGGTCAAATCCGGCAAACTCAGATTCGTGCCGGAAAACTGGACCACCACCTACAACCAGTGGCTGGAAAACATCCAGGACTGGTGCATCTCGCGCCAATTGTGGTGGGGACACCGCATCCCCGCCTGGTACGACGAGGACGGCAACCACTATGTCGCCCGTAGCGAAACCGAAGCGCGCAAACTCGCCGCCGGCCGCCCGCTGACCCTCGACGAGGATGTGCTCGACACCTGGTTCTCCTCCGCGCTGTGGCCGTTTTCCACCCTGGGCTGGCCGCAAAAAACCCCTGAACTAGACGCTTTCCTGCCCGGCTCGGTTCTGGTCACCGGCTTTGACATCATCTTTTTCTGGGTCGCGCGCATGGTGATGATGTCGCTGCATTTCACCGGCGAAGTGCCATTCCGCGAAGTGTATGTGACCGGCCTGGTACGCGACGCCCACGGCAACAAAATGTCCAAGTCCAAGGGCAACGTGATTGACCCGCTCGACCTGATCGACGGCATCGACCTCGACAGCCTGATCGCCAAG
>JANMKH010000500.1:0-2584 GCA_031371965.1 Sulfuriferula sp. | reverse complement strand
TCCACAACAAACTTGCCGAATTAAAAGGAATAATTCATGCCAACCCGATTGTTTGCCATGAATGGCGTAGCAGATGATGAAGCTGAGGATGTGCGCACTTTGTTGACGGCTGGCGGTATAGATTTCTACGAAACACCGGCAGGCAACTGGGGCATTTCTTCGCCCGCGATATGGCTGAATGATAAGCGCCAATTGGATCACGCCCGCTCGTTGATTGATGAATACCAGCGTGAGCGCGTGGTTAGAGTGAGGGAAGAGTATGCGCAGCTGGAAAAAGCCGGCAAACAGCGAACTATCATTAACGTGATCAAGGAAAACCCACTGCGGTTTATCCTCTATCTGGCTGCCATTGCCGCCATTATTTATTTTTCCACGAAACCGTTTATGGATATTGGGAAATGACGCTGGCCTTGTGCCCTGTAAGCGAGTGATGCGAGAGGGCGGCTGACATTTTGGCGGCGAATGTGTATCGCTGCGAACGCATAGGTGTACTCTGCGTATGGATCAGCCATTTAATCATGGTCCGATTTATAGAAACCTGGCGTTATGCTGTGCGTACTTGGTACTCACATGATGTACGCCGGAATTGTGTTGCTCCTGTATGGTTCACATAAATAAAGGATATCCCATGAATCTCCATTTGGCTCTTACTCCACTCGTGTCGTTGGTTGCCGGTATTCTGATCCTGGTCATGCCGCGCTTGCTCAATTACATTGTCGCCATATACCTGATTGTCATTGGCCTGATCGGGCTGTTTGGCACCGGAAATCTTCTGCGCTGAAATCAGGTACAGAGTTGCAATGGTAGGTGATAGGGACCAACATTTTTTTGTTGGTCATCTACGACGATGATGTTCAAATTTCATCGCTTAAATGGAGGAAGTTGCATGTAAATTTTGTGGCGGCTTTTGCCTGAGTGCCCAAGCAATGAAATAGATGTAATATCTCGTCCCTTCAGATGAACGATGCGCAAGGGAAAGCGATGGGGATACAGATACACAGGGCGTCGACACAGGCTCTCGAAGCTGATCGACACAGTTTCCTGGGTCAACTCGAAGCACTCGGGCTTGTGCAGTATGTTCAATTTATAGATGCTGAGGATGTCGGGATCCCCTGTATCAGGTTCCTGCTTAGAACCGAGTTTGCCAATGAGTGGGCGCCAGGCTGGGATACGATGCAGCTGTGTCAGGCACTCGATTTGGATAGCGAAGGCAATTCCGACGATCTGGAACGTGAAATCCTGCTGGCCATGCTATTGAGCCCGGTACCATTCCAGTTTCCGAGTTATGACGAACTGGCGTCTGCGGTTCGTATCAGAAAAAACATTGTTGAAGCGGCGCGCAAGACCACGCTGGCTTTTGACACAAACGAAGCAGAACGCCCAGCCGACTGCTGGACCTATTCCGAGGATCGCGGGTTCACGTTGCTGCCCGGCTGCGACCTGGTTATGGCGCTACAGAAGGCGACGCAGCCTGATGAGTCCGGAAGGTGCTACTCTTTTTCATGCTACCGGGCCACCGAGTATGTGATTTTGCTTGGCATTGCCCAGGAGGTGATGACCAGCAATCCAGAATTGTTCCACCGCCTGCAACAGCAGGGCGAGCGCAGAGCGATCAAGTCTGGCGAATTCCATGAAGTTTTTCTGCGCGAATACGGCTCCATGAGCGATCCGTTGCCGCTGAAATATTTCGTCCCCGGAGATCGAACCTGGTTCCGCAATCCTGATGATCATTCCTCAGACGTGGCGGGTTATGAGGGATCCTGGGTGTTGTATCTCGGCGGGGGACGATTCACCAACTTCTGGAAGCGAGCCGAGCCCTACACGCTGACGACGAAATGTCTGGAGTTGTTTCATTGGCGCAACGCGACTTATCGAGATCAGACAGGAGCGTTGCAGATTGACGAGGCGGTTGTTGAACAGCTCGTACACGCTTCCATGCGGGATCCGGCTGAGGTCGAGCGCATTCTCAAGATTATGCTGAGGCTTCGCGAACCGAAAGGCGTGTATGTTGACGGCGGTTGCATCGATACTTCGCGTGAGTATCCGCGCCGGGTTTGTACAGGGACGTCAGACTTATTCCTGCCGGATCATTGAGACTTCCTGATTGGTCTTCGGGCCTGTTCCGCTCATACTGTCCCAGCTGTTGCTGACGCCGTCGCGCTGCTCTGTATAACATGCTGTTTCGGCGCGTTTATATTGACCCTTTCCCTGATGAGGTGGCTGTAAACACAGCAGCACAAAGTACGTTGTTTGCAAGTCGAGCAAGTCGCGTAATGTTTGAGTTGCGGAGACCCGCGATAGACTGAGGCCCCGGCCGGTGCAAATTTTCTGTGCAGGCATTCATGACAGATCAGCATTGCCTTTTCCCTGAATGGTAAGCGTGAGGAAATGCTAGACCCATAAGATGGCAGAATGATGAAATGGCTTTAGAACATACGGGGAATTTTAAGTAATGCTTTCTTGGAGATATGAATATGGCAATCAGTGTGCTTTCAGCATTCAGGATTATTCCGTGGAGCGACGTGCTGATTGCGGCGCCATATATCGTCCAGGGTGCGGAGAAGCTATGGAGCATCATTGCCGG
>JANMKH010000480.1:0-1812 GCA_031371965.1 Sulfuriferula sp. | reverse complement strand
GACAAACTCACGGTATTCGGCGTGGGGGCAGAAATGGATGAAAAAGGCTGGCGCGCGGTGTTTCGCCAGCTCGTCGCGCAGGGCTTGATGGGCGTGGATCACGACGCCTTCGGCGCACTTACCCTGACCGACAAAAGCCGCGCGGTGCTGAAAGGCCAGCAACAGGTGTGGATGCGCAAGGAAGTCGCCAGCAAAACCACGCGCAAGTCGCGCCGCCCCATCGCCGCGCCGGAAAACCCGCTGGACGACGCGCTATTCGAGAAACTGCGGGTGTGGCGCCAGGCCGCCGCACGCGAGCACAACGTCCCCGCCTATGTCATTTTTCACGACGCCACTTTGGCGCAGATTGCACAGCTCAGACCGGCCACACTGGACCAACTGGGCAGCGTTTCCGGCGTCGGCGCGCGCAAGCTGGAGGCCTATGGCGCGAGCATACTGGAAGTGGTGAATGCGGCTGGGTAGGGCGGGATAAAGGCAAGGCAAAAGGCAAAAATGAGAAATCAATATCCGGGGGGTTTCGGAATTTTCACCTTTTGATTTTTGCCTTTTGTCTTTTGCGTTACCTTCTGCACAGGATTCTGCTGGGGCAACTTGAACACCATTTTCTGGCGGGTATTCAGGGTTTTGTTAGCCATTTTATTCGGACTCAAGCGTACGGCTTTTGTCCGGAAAAACCTGCAGGAATTTGCCCAGTTTCGGCGCTACCACAAACTGGCAATAGGGCTGCTGCGTGTGATTGCGGAAGTATTCCTGGTGGTATGCCTCGGCTGGATAAAAGGTCGTGACCGGACTGATTTCTGTGACAATCGGATTTTCCCAGGTCTGCCGCGCCGTCAAATCCGCCACCATTTTTTCGGCTGCTGCCTGTTGCTCGGGTGTGTGATAAAAAACCGCCGAACGATACTGCGTGCCGCGGTCATTACCCTGACGATTCAGCGTAGTCGGATCGTGTATGGTAAAAAACACTTCCAGCAGCGTTTCCAGCGTCAATTGCGCCGGGTCGAATGCTATCTGCACCACCTCCGCGTGGCCCGTTTTTCCTGTGCAAATATCCTCATAGCTGGGATTATCGAGATGACCGCCCATATAACCGGAAGTCACCTTGTGCACCCCCTGCAGGCGCTCATATACCGCCTCAAGACACCAGAAACAACCGCCAGCAAGCGTGATGGCGGACAAAGCGGGCGCAGCAGATGGATTGGACGTCATGGCGCTTCCTTTTTTGGTGGTGCAGAATATGAAAGGTACGAATTTAAACTTCCCAAGCAGAAAATAAAAGCATGAATAATGCGCTTCCAGACACTGATGATAAAGATATGCTGATCCATGCTCAATGAACCCATTTTCCTGTTCGGTATGGCAGGGCCGTCACCGCATGACAATCCACGAGCGCTAAGCTGGAAGGCGCGGCTGCACTGGCCGATGTTCTTCATCACCCTGCTCACCATCCCGGCCTTTTATCTGGAACTGGCCGCGCCCACGCCGGCAATCGGCAATGCCGGGCGGGCTTTGTACGGCATCGTCGCACTCGCCTATGCGGCACACCTGATCATGATGCTCGCACTCAGCCATGCACGCACGGTCTATCTGCGCCGCAACTGGGTGGATGTGCTGGTGATGCTAGGGGTCGCGCTGAGTCAGGTTGCCGGTTCGCTTGGCACCTGGTCGGGTGTGGAGTGGGTGCTGCGCATGACGCTTGCCGCGTTGGTGCTGCTGCGCCTGATGGGATATCTGCGCGGCCTGTTTACCCTGAAAGGGGTGATACCGATTGTGTTTATCGGTATTGCCACGCTGATGATGTCAGGCGCTGGG
>JANMKH010000423.1:0-2160 GCA_031371965.1 Sulfuriferula sp. | reverse complement strand
GGAAGTCGGTGTGGTCAATGGCCCCTTGATTGAAATAACATATTCGCGCACGGCGGCTACCGTTTCATCGGGTAACCAGTTGTCGCCACCATACACCTTGACAGCTTTTTCACCCGCGTACACTTCCATCCAGGTGATACTGCGCTTGCCACCATAAGCCTTAGCTACTGCCGCATCCACCACGCGACGCATCACCGGTGTGATATCTACCCCAGTCCCATCCCCTTCAATGAAGGGAATAATCGGCTGATCGGGAACATTGAGTGAAGCGTCATTGTTGATCGTGATTTTTTCGCCGGAAGTCGGCATCTGGATATGCTGATACATGATTACCTTATTTCAACAAGTTAGAATGGTCGCTTTACTTTCAGCGATAGCCGGTACAGATGAGTCGCATTGTAGTGTTCAACAAACCTTACGGCGTGATTTGCCAGTTCAGTTCGGACGGCAAACATCCAACACTCAAGGATTTCATCCCTATTCCCGACATTTATCCCGCCGGGCGCCTGGATACAGACAGTGAAGGGCTACTTATTTTAACCGATGATGGTGCGCTACAACATCGTCTTGCGCATCCCATCCATAAATTGCCGAAAACCTATTGGGCGCAGGTTGAGGGCGCAGTCGATGGCATCGCGCTGCAAGCCCTGCAAAGTGGCGTCAATCTGGGAGATTTCGTCACCTTGCCAGCCCAGGCACGCGTCATCACTGAGCCCGCGAGTCTTTGGGTACGTTTGCCGCCCATTCGAGAACGGAGAAATATCCCAATCAGCTGGATTGAACTGATTTTGAAAGAAGGGAAAAACCGTCAGGTCAGACGCATGACAGCCAAAGTTGGTTACCCCACTCTGCGGCTGATTCGGTGCCAAATTGGCAGTTTCACGCTGGAAAAACTGATGCCCGGCGAGTACCGGGAGGCGACTATAGCTGAATTCGCCGCATTAAATTAATGCGAGTATGTCAACCGACTGCAATAAGACTGCGTTAGTTGCCGTGACACATGTTGTTTTGTGTTACTAAAAACCCTTGATCAATTGTTTTTAAAAGGAAGTCCAAATGAACAAACTGCTGTCCGCTCTGCTGGTTGCCGCTTTCGCTGCTGTTTCCTTCTCCGCCGTTGCTGCCGATGCCGCAGCACCTGCTGCCGAAACTCCTAAAGCCGAGGCTACCAAGCCCGAGATGAAAAAACACCCCGTCAAAAAGCACGCTGCTAAAAAGCACGTTACCAAGAAGCATGCTGCCAAAAAAGAAATGATGAAAAAAGATGAAATGAAAAAAGATGAAATGAGCCCAGCTGCTAAGTAATTAAGCAAGGCGTGACTAGGGCAGGGATCATCCCTGCCCTTTGTTATATATTGTTGACTCATCCTGACCCTAGGCGTGTCGCCAGTCGCTCAGCTCCCAACAACCCTACCTCAGTATTCATCACCAGATACACCGGCACCGTTTCCAGCAAGCTGCGATAACGCCCCTTGTCCAGAAAACCCGCGATAAAGCCGCCTTGAGCCATCTGCGTTGCCAGTTTGGCAGCAATCCCACCCGCTATATACACCCCGCCATGCGACAACGACAGCAACGCAAGATCCCCGGCAAAAGCGCCGTAGGCCCGAACAAACATGGCCAGCGCGTGACAGGCGGCAATGTCGGTATTCGATTGCGCCGCTTCAGCAATCGCAGCAGGCGGATCTGCTGATTCAAGCAGCACCGGCAGATGTTGTTCATACTCACAGACGAAAGCATAAATATTGGCGAGCCCGGGACCAGATACGACCCGTTCCACACAGACCTGCCCGTAGCGCTGTCGCAGAAAACGCAGCAGTTCTATTTCCATCTCTGTGCCGGGGGAAAAATCCACATTGCCGCCCTCGCTGGGTACGACAATCTCGTCTTCCCCACACGGGAACAGAAACCCTACACCCAGCCCGGTACCTGCCCCCAACACCGCGCGTGCAGCACCGGCTTGCACCGCACCTGCTTGCAGAATATGCACATCCTCGGGAGCCAACGCAGCGATGCCGTGGCCAATCGCCGCGAAATCATTGAGGAGTTGCACCGAAGCAATCCCGAAACGCCTGCCGATTGCGGCACCATCAACAAACCACGGCAAATTCGTGAGCCGCGCAGCGTTATCTTTCACTGGTCCGGGTACGCCAAAGCAGG
>JANMKH010000357.1:0-22894 GCA_031371965.1 Sulfuriferula sp. | reverse complement strand
ACGGCACGACCTGGAGCCAGGTGCCACTGACATTCACACCCGAACCGATCATTCCGGCGAAGATGGACAAGGAGCCTGTGCCGGAGATCAAGCGCGAGCGTGAAGGGCTGGAAAGATAGCACCCACGGGCCCGTCAAAGGGTGTATCGAAAAAATACACCCTTTGCCGCACCTCAAACGCCTTTCCCTTACTCTCGGTTTTTGTGCAGGAAAGCCATGAAGCAGTAACGACACCCTAAATCGCCGCCTCGGATAATTTTCCACCCACTGCGTGGAAAATTCCGCCCTCCAGCAACAAGCGCGTTACCAATAGCCGTTACTGCGTAACGTAAGTGATGTGCTTACCGAAGCGCACTATAGCCAACCAAAAAAAATTTGTGGCAATTTGTGGCAACAGGAAACAACCAGAGACAGCTGCATAACAAAAGCCCCTTACCAGTGCTGCCGGTAAAGGGCTTTTTCTTTTGCTCAAATGTGGCAGCCATGTGGCAGTGACAGGCAACAAACAGGGCATAATAGAGACAAATGCAGCGTATAACAAACTACGAGATTGTTAACTAAGCCAATGTTTATTAGTGTTTTTAATGGTGCCGATGACCGGAATCGAACTGGTGACCTTCGCATTACGAATGCGCTGCTCTACCAACTGAGCTACATCGGCACAAGGCGTAGATTATAGAGAATGGCAGGGTATACGGCAATCTTGTTGCAGGGAAATCCTTCAGAATCGATTCCATGGTTGAACTATATAGGCAAGACGGGGGATAATCGCGCCTTTCGCCCATAGATAAATCCATGACGCTATCCGAACACGATTTGCGCGACCATTTTTCCGAGACGTGGCTGGCTCGCGGGCGCGAACTGGTCTGGCGGGAACGCGTGTTGGACATAGAGTGCAGTGAGGACAAGCGTTACATGTCAGCGCGAGTGCAAGGTTCGCGCACGCAGCCTTATCCGGTGACTATCCGGGTGAATCACAGCCCGAAAGGCTGGTATCCGGTAGGGCATTGCGGATGCCCGGTGGGTTACAACTGCAAGCATGTCGCGGCAGTGCTGATTGCGGCATTGGGCGAGGGTGCGCAATCGGCGGAAGGCGTCCCTGCAGGTTTGGATAATTGGTTGCAGCGACTCGACCTGGCAGCACAGGCTGCCAGGTCGGAGGGACAATTTGCACCGGAAGTGCAGGATCGTCTGCTGTATGTGATTGAGCCATTGGCTGATGGGCGCTTGGTGGTGCGCCTGATGAAGGCGCGCTTGCTGCAGAAGGGCGGCTATGGTTCGGTCAAGCCATGGTCGGGATTCAAGTCTTTATACAATCCCAATCCGCCACAATTTGTTTCGCCTGTCGATTGGGACGCGGTTGAATTGCTGCGCACGCTCGAACGCGGAATGGATGCCGATCCAAGTTTTTATCTGAGCGGTCATCGTGGTGCTCTCGCGTTGCGTCAATTGCTATTGACCGGACGCGCATTCTGGCAATCTGCCGAAACGTCGCCGCTGCGCTATCAGGGTGTACGCCCGGCAACAGTGGTTTGGGTAGATGCAACGGATGGCGACCAGCGTTTGACGTTGCAGCCGCAGCCTCTTGCCCAGGTGTTGGCGCTGGCACCCCCTTGGTGGCTGGATGTGGCCACGCACGAATGCGGCGAACTGGAATCCGGGCTGGTTGATGCAGTCGCTGAAGCCATTGCCAGCGCGCCCGCCGTGCCCGTGCAGGCAATGGAAGCGGTCGCCCAGCGTCTGGCACAAATCCCTGCTGCTTTGCCTGTGCCAGCGCGCTTGCAGACCCGTCATATCGACAGTGTGATTCCGACACCGGTACTCAGGCTCACCAGTCAGCAAATGGATGGGCCGCCTCTGGTGCATTATGGCTGGCAGCGCCCAGGGCAGACGGTACATGTGGATCTGGCGCGACTGGAGTTCGATTACCAGGGTACTCGCGTCAATATTCATACTGCAGGTAACAGTGTGAATCGTCGCGTCGGCGATGAGTTGCTCGCCATGCAGCGGCATCAACCTACCGAGCGTGCAGCGCTGCAACAGCTCGAGGCTTTGGATTTCTTTTCGGCCAAGCGCCTTGATTTGCCAGGTGCGAACAAGCTTGGCGATGCATTTACTTTGGAAGACGACGATAGTTGGGCAGATTTCGCCATGCAGCATCTGGCGGGGCTGGTCGAGGCTGGCTGGCGCGTGGAGAGTACGCCGGAATTCCGCTGGGATATTGCCGAGGCAGAGGAGGAGTGGCATGCCGAACTGGATGAAACTTCCGGTACCGACTGGTTTGGCCTGGAGCTTGGCATCACCGTGGCGGGAGAGCGTATCAGTTTGTTGCCTATCCTGGCCGGGCTGGTCCGCGATTTAAGTGACGAAGCACATGCCGCGCTGTTGCGGGGTGAAGCGCCTCCAACCGGGCATTATCTGGCTGCGCTGCCCTCCGGAAAAAAAATAGCCCTGCCGGCTGAGCGCGTGCGCGGTCTGTTAGCTGTGCTGGTTGAGTTGTTTGACGGGGATGCCCTGGATGGTGCGGGGCGACTGAAGATGAATGCGGTACACGCGGCGCGCCTGGCTGATATCGATTCAGCAGCGCGCCTACGCTGGCTCAGCGGCGACAAGCTGCTGGAGTTGGGTCGCAAGCTCCGCGAATTTTCCGGCGTGACTCCGGTGGCACCGCCCGTCGGTCTGCAGGCCGAGTTGCGTCCTTATCAACAGGATGGTCTCAATTGGCTGCAATTCCTGCGCGAATATCAACTGGGCGGCGTTCTTGGCGATGACATGGGGCTCGGCAAAACCTTGCAAGCCTTGGCCCACGTCCTGGCCGAAAAAGAAGCGGGCCGGGCGGATCGTCCTAGCCTGGTCGTTGCACCCACCAGCCTGATGTTCAACTGGCGTCGCGAGGCGAACCGATTTACCCCGGGTTTGCGCGTGCTGGTCTTGCATGGACCGGATCGAGCGGCGCATTTCGACAATATCAACGATTATGATTTGGTGCTGACTACGTACGCACTGTTACCGCGCGATAGTACTGCGTTGGCAGAATGCCAGTTTCACTTGCTGATTCTGGATGAGGCGCACTTCATCAAAAATCCAAAAGCCCAAGCCACTCAGGTGGTGCACAAATTGGTGGCGCGCCACCGCCTGGCGCTTACCGGCACGCCGATGGAAAACCATCTGGGCGAACTGTGGTCACTGTTCCACTTTCTGGTACCGGGATTGTTGGGTAGCGAGGCGCAGTTCAAGCGCGTATTCCGTAACCCGATCGAGAAATATCACGACACCTTGTGCCGCGATGCTTTGGCGAGACGCATCGCACCATTTTTGCTGCGTCGTACAAAAGCCGAAGTAGCACAGGATCTGCCCGCCAAGACCGACATTCCACGTACTTGCGAGCTCAGCGGTGCGCAGCGTGATTTATATGAAACCATACGCGCGACCATGCAGGACAAGGTACGTAACGCGATTGCCGAACAGGGCTTCAAAAAGAGTCAGATTGTGATTCTTGATGCGCTGTTGAAACTGCGTCAGGTATGTTGCGACCCCCGTCTGCTGGCGCTGCCGGCGGCGCGTAAAGTGAAGGAGTCAGCCAAGCTGGAATTGCTCATGGCGCTATTGCCGGAGATGCTGGCCGAAGGTCGTCGGATTTTGCTGTTTTCACAATTCACCAGCATGTTGACCCTGATCGAGCAGGAACTGGATGAACGCGAAATCGATTTCGTCAAACTGACCGGACAAACCCGTGACCGCGAGACGCCGGTGAATCGCTTCCAGGCGGGTGAAGTACCGCTGTTTCTGATCAGCCTCAAGGCAGGCGGTACCGGTCTGAATCTGACTGCTGCCGATACTGTGATTCACTATGATCCGTGGTGGAACCCGGCGGTGGAAGACCAGGCTACCGGTCGCGCTCATCGAATCGGGCAGCTCAATCCGGTGTTTGTGTACAAGCTTTATACCGAGGGCACGGTGGAGGAGAAGATTCTTGCGTTGCAGGAGCGTAAGCGCAGCATGGTCGCAGGCGTGCTGGGGGATGGTGACCACGCCGCCACGACATTGACGGCGGAGGATTTGCGAGTGATGTTTGAGCCCTTGGGCTAGTCGTTCTTAGGCTTGGGCAGCGGCGCCAGGACGGATGCGCACGATAATATCCACACCCTCAGTGACCACGCCATCAGGTAATTGTGGTAGTCCGCAAATGGTGACGCCCTCTGCATCGATATCGGTTAGCTCGCCGCTGGATACATTGTAAAAATGATGATGCAATTGGGTATTGGGATCGTAGAAAACCTTGTTCGGGTCTACGATCACTTTGCGGATCAGCTTTTTTTCCAGAAACAGATTGAGCGTGTTGTATACCGTGGCCTTGGATGTTTCCGAATGGCGGTCGTTGACGATAGCCATGATCTGATCGGCAGACAAATGTTGCTGTCGCGAAAACAACGCGTAGGCAATCTCGATACGCTGATGAGTCGGATTGATATCGTGGCGGCGCAGTAAATCCGCCATGTTGTCGCGACTGTATTGTTGCATCTTCATGTCCATAGCTTCTGTTTGCCTTTGTATCCAACTTGCGAATATTACAATAATAATCCAAAATCTGGACTCTGTCTAATTCGCTGTCATGCCATAAATAGCCGCGAATTTAGAGCCTTTGCCGGTATAATATCGATCCGTATTTGCTTAAGCCTACTGCTGTTTATAGATTGACTAAGACCATGCTGACTATCCAACGGCTGACTACTAGTTCGCCGCAGTTTCAATCCGAACTTGACCGCCTGCTGGCTTTCGAAAGCGGCCAGGATGCAGCGATCGAACGTACGGTGGAGGATATCCTCCTTCATGTGCGTCGTGATGGCGATGCTGCTGTACTTGAATATACCAAACGCTTCGACCGGCTGGATGTCGCCTCTATGGCGCAACTGGAGTTGCCGGTCGCAAGTCTGCACGCCGCTCTCAACAACCTGCCACAAACCCAGCGTGATGCCCTGGAGGCGGCTGCCGCGCGCGTCAGGGCATACCATGAACACCAGGTGATGCAGTCCTGGACTTACACCGAAGCGGACGGAACGGTGCTCGGCCAGCAAGTGACCGCGCTGGATCGCGTCGGCTTGTATGTGCCGGGTGGCAAGGCAGCGTATCCGTCATCGGTGCTGATGAATGCGATACCGGCCAAGGTGGCGGGTGTGGACGAGCTCATCATGGTGGTGCCTACTCCCGACGGCGTGCAGAACGAACTGGTACTGGCGGCTGCCGCGGTGGCGGGGGTCACGCGTGTATTCACCATTGGTGGCGCCCAGGCGGTAGCCGCGTTGGCCTATGGCACCGCCACCATCCCGCAGGTGGATAAAATCGTCGGTCCCGGCAATGCTTACGTGGCCGCTGCCAAGCGCCGCGTGTTCGGCACTGTGGGCATCGACATGGTGGCCGGGCCATCTGAAATTCTGGTGATTTGCGATGGCAAGACCAATCCGGACTGGATCGCGATGGATTTGTTCTCGCAGGCGGAGCACGACGAGCTGGCGCAATCCATCCTGCTGTGTCCGGATGCGGCCTTCATAGACGCCGTGACCGCCAGTATCCGGAAGCTGCTGCCTGACATGCCGCGTCGCGAAGTCATCGAGGCCTCGCTCGGCGGCCGCGGCATATTGATCGAGGTGCGCGATCTGGATGAGGCTGTCGCCATCGCCAACCACATCGCACCCGAGCACCTCGAGCTGTCGGTGGATCAGCCTGAAGACTGGGCAGCCAGGATTAAACACGCCGGGGCGATTTTCATGGGGCGTACTACGTGCGAGGCGCTGGGCGATTATTGCGCCGGGCCCAACCACGTATTGCCGACTTCGCGCACTGCGCGATTTTCCAGTCCGCTGGGCGTATATGACTTCCAGAAACGCACCAGTCTGATCAAGGTATCCGAGCAAGGTGCCCGGACCCTGGGTAAAATTGCTGCCACATTGGCCTATGGCGAGGGTTTGCAGGCGCATGCCCGTTCCGCTGAGTATCGAATTACCACGGATTAATTTTATGAGTCGTTTTTGGAGCCAGGTGGTACATGGGCTGACCCCTTACGTGCCTGGTGAGCAGCCCAAATTGGGCAATCTGGTCAAGTTGAATACCAACGAGAATCCGTACGGTCCCGGTTTGCGAGTGCTGGAGGCGCTACGCGCAGAAGCCGCAGACAGTTTGCGTCTATACCCGGATCCGAATAGCGAGCGCCTCAGGCATGCGATTGCCGAATATCATGACATCGAGCTGGCCAATATATTTGTTGGGAACGGCTCGGATGAAATATTGGCACACGCGTTTCACGCATTGCTCAAGCATGATTTGCCCATTCTGTTTCCGGATATCACTTATAGTTTTTATCCGGTGTATTGCGGTTTGTACGGCATCGAATATATCGAAGTGCCGCTGACTGACAGTTTTGAAATACGTGTGGATGATTACTTGCGGCCGAATGGCGGCATTGTTTTTCCGAATCCGAACGCACCCACCGGGCGCGCGTTGGCGTTGAGCGAGATTGAGCGCCTGTTGCTGTCCAACCCGGATTCAGTGGTAGTGGTGGATGAGGCTTATGTGGATTTTGGTGCCGAATCTGCCGTGAGTCTGGTCAAGCGCTTTCCGCAGCTGCTGGTCACACACACCATGTCAAAATCACGTTCTCTGGCTGGTCTGCGGGTGGGATACGCGGTAGGGGATTCCGGCTTGATCGAAGCGCTTGATCGGGTCAAGGATAGTTTCAATTCCTATCCGTTGGGACGGCCTGCACAGGCAGGCGCTACAGCCGCCATGCAGGATCGCGCCTACTTTGAATCGAGCTGCCGCAAGGTCATCGGCACGCGTGAAAAACTCATTGCCAGTTTGCAATCACTCGGATTTGAAGTATTGCCGTCGGCAGCGAATTTTGTCCTGACGCGCCACCCGCAGTATGATGGTAAAGAGTTGACTGCGAAATTGCGCGAACGCAGTATTATTGTGAGACATTTCAGCAAACCGGAACGCATTACACCATTCATGCGGATTACTATAGGAACCGACGTGCAGTGTGCTGCGTTGGTGGATGCATTGACAGACATTCTGCGCCAGCCCGTTTAATTTCGAGCATTCAATAAAATAATCATGCGTACAGCCCAAGTTACCCGTAACACCCTGGAAACCCAGATCAGCGTGACGCTCAATCTGGATGGAGGTGGGCATGGCCGCTTCCAAACCGGCGTCCCCTTCCTCGACCATATGCTCGATCAGATTGCTCGCCATGGCGTGATGGATATCGAAATAGACGCTGTGGGTGATCTCCACATCGATGCTCACCATACCGTGGAAGACATCGGCATCACCATGGGGCAGGCGTTCGCCAAGGCTATTGGTGACAAGAAGGGCGTGCGTCGTTACGGCCATGCTTACGTGCCGCTGGACGAAGCGCTATCGCGCGTGGTGCTGGATTTGTCGGGTCGTCCCGGGCTGGAATATCACGTGAAATATACGCGCGCCGCCATCGGCGCCTTCGATGTGGACCTGATCCACGAATTCTTTCAGGGCTTCACCAATCATGCGGGTGTGACGCTGCACATCGATAACCTGCGCGGCGTCAATGCTCACCATCAGGCCGAAACCATTTTCAAGGCATTTGGCCGCGCCCTGCGCATGGCGATGGAAGCCGACCCACGCATGGGAGGGGTGATGCCTTCCACCAAAGGCAGTCTCTGACATGAATGTGGATATCGCCGTCATTGATTACGGTATGGGTAATCTACGCTCGGTGTCCAAAGCGCTGGAGCATGTGGCACCTGCCGCAAGTGTGACAGTCACTGCTGATCCGGACGTCATCCTGAATGCCGGACGCGTGGTATTCCCCGGCGTAGGTGCGATGGGAGACTGCATGCACGAGTTGCGCGAGCGTGGTTTGGTCGAAGTGGTCAGGCAGGCAGCTGCCAGCAAGCCATTCCTGGGAATTTGTCTGGGCATGCAGATGCTGTTCGAGCATAGCGAGGAAGGAGACGTCGCCGGGTTGGGCATCCTGCCCGGACGTGTACTGCGCTTTCCGGACGAGGCGATGCATGACAGTGCGGGCAACCGGCTGAAAGTGCCGCACATGGGCTGGAATGAAGTGCACCAGGCAGTGCCACATCCGATGTGGGGCGGCATTATTGATGGCGCGCGCTTTTATTTTGTGCACAGTTATTATGTGGAAGCGGGTAACCCGGATATGGTTTCGGCCTTTACGCTTTACCCGTTCCCTTTCACCAGCGCGGTGGCGTCCAACAATATTTTTGCTGTGCAATTTCACCCGGAAAAAAGCCAGGCGGCCGGGCTTGCGTTACTAGGTAATTTTGTAACCTGGGACGGCAATATTTCTGCCAATCAATGTGACACTTTCAACACCCACTGTTCCCTATAGGCATTACAAGCACCAATACCATGTTGATTATTCCTGCGATTGACTTGAAAGACGGACACTGCGTGCGTCTAAAACAGGGCCTGATGGAAGAGGCCACTGTATTTTCCGAAGACCCCGCCGAAATGGCACGCCACTGGCTGGCGCAAGGTGCGCGTCGCCTGCATTTGGTGGATTTGAATGGTGCATTTGCGGGCAAGCCGGTCAACGAAGGCGCGATTAAAGCCATTGTGGACGCGGTGGGCGAAGATGTTCCGGTTCAACTCGGCGGCGGCATTCGTGATTTAGACACCATCGCACGCTATCTGGATGACGGAATTCGTTACATCATCATCGGTACAGCAGCAGTTAAAACTCCCGGTTTCCTGCATGATGCCTGCAATGCCTTTCCCGGACATATCATAGTCGGCTTGGACGCCAAAGAGGGTAAGGTGGCGGTGGATGGCTGGTCAAAAATGACCCATCACGATGTGATTGATCTGGCGAAAAAGTTCCAGGATTACAGCGTGGAAGCGGTGATCTATACAGACATCGGTCGTGACGGGATGCTCTCTGGCGTCAACATTGAAGCAACGGTGAAGCTGGCACAAGCACTGACTATCCCGGTGATCGCGAGTGGCGGTATTACCAATCTGGATGATGTACGTTATCTGTGCGCGGCAGAAAAAGAGGGCATCATGGGCGCGATTACGGGCCGTGCCATCTACGAAGGTACGCTGGATTTCGCCACTGCACAGAAGCTCTCTGACGAGCTGACAGAAGCATAATGGGGCTCGCCAAGCGCATTATTCCCTGTCTTGACGTGACAGCCGGCCGGGTAGTCAAGGGTGTCAACTTCGTAGGCCTGCGCGACGCCGGTGATCCGGTTGAAATCGCCCGTCGCTATGATCGTGAAGGTGCGGACGAGCTTACTTTTCTCGATATTACCGCCAGCTCCGATCAACGCGACCTGATATTGCATATTATCGAAGCCGTAGCTGCCGAGGTATTCATTCCACTCACTGTGGGTGGCGGCGTACGCGAAGTCAACGACGTGCGCCGTCTGCTCAATGCCGGTGCCGACAAAGTCAGTATTAATACCACTGCTGTGACCAACCCGCAGTTGGTGGCTGACGCGGCCGCTCGCTTCGGATCACAATGTATCGTGGTGGCGATTGATGCCAAGGCGGGCAGCGATGGTAAATGGGAGGTCTACACCCATGGTGGGCGCCGCGCCACAGGCCTGGATGCTGTGGAATGGGCGCAAAAAATGCAGCAAATGGGGGCAGGTGAAATCCTCCTGACCAGTATGGATCGCGATGGCACGAAGAGCGGCTTCAACTTGCCGCTGACGCGCGCGGTATCGGATGCGCTAACAATTCCCGTGATTGCCAGCGGCGGTGTGGGAAATTTGCAAGATCTGGCCGACGGCGTGATACAAGGCCATGCCGATGCGGTGTTGGCGGCAAGTATTTTCCACTTTGGCGAATACACCGTGCACGAAGCCAAGCTGCACATGATGCAAAACGGGATCGAGGTCAGACTGTGAGCATATCGGACAACTGGTTAAGCAAAGTGAACTGGACGGAGGATGGTCTGGTGCCTGCGATTGCCCAGGATGCAGGCAATGGGGACGTGTTGATGATGGCGTGGATGAACCGTGAGGCGCTGAAACGCACTGTTGAGACCAGCGAGGCGGTATATTGGTCGCGTTCGCGCAAGAAATTGTGGCACAAGGGCGAGGAATCCGGGCATGTGCAGAAGGTGAAAGAAATCCGCCTGGATTGCGATGAGGACGTGATTTTGCTCAAGGTTGAACAAGTGGGTGGAATTGCCTGTCACACGGGGCGACATGACTGTTTTTTCCAGAAGTATGAAAATGGTCAATGGGTGACCACAGAACCGGTACTGAAGGATCCTGCGGAGATTTATCACAAGTGAACGATATTCTCGAACGCCTCGGCGCTACTCTTGAGGCCCGCAAATCAAGTGCTGCAGACTCGTCGTATGTGGCCAGCCTGTATGCCAAGGGTCTGGATGCAATGCTGAAGAAAGTCGCTGAGGAAGCTGCCGAGACCATCATGGCAGCCAAGGATGGTGACCTGAAAAAAATCGTGTATGAAACGGCTGATTTATGGTTTCATACTTTGATTCTACTGGCTAGTCAGGGTCTTGGGCCTCAGGACGTACTCGACGAACTGGCGCGGCGTGAGGGCGTGTCGGGGCACACCGAGAAGGCGTTACGGGACAAGCAATGAACGACTGCATTTTCTGTAAAATTGTTGCGGGCGAATTGCCCAGCAAAAAAGTCTTCGAAAATGACGAGTTGCTGGTATTCCACGATATACACCCGGCCGCGCCAGTGCATTTGCTCATTATTCCGAAAGTGCATATTGCATCACTTGTGGAATGCGGGGTGCAGCATGAGAGGTTGCTCGGCCGTATGTTACTTCTGGCCCCAGAACTGGCACGCAAACATGGGTTGAATGACGGGTTTCGTACTACGATCAACACAGGACGTGGAGGCGGGCAGGAGGTGTTTCATCTGCATGTACACGTATTTGGCGGTGGTAAGATGCCGCACTTATTTTAACCAAGGAGACTAAATCATGGGCAGCTTTAGCATTTGGCATTGGCTGATCGTTCTGGCTATTGTGCTGGTGGTATTCGGCACCAAAAAACTGCGCAATATAGGTAGCGACGTAGGTGGGGCGGTCAAGAACTTCAAAGAAGCGATGAAAGAGAGTGAACAAGACAAAATTGATGGTGGCGCCAGCCGTGGCCAGACAATTGAAGGCGAAGTCAAAGAGAAAACCAAAGTTTGAGCGTAATTTGCTTAGGTTGAATTATGTTTGATATCGGATTTTCCGAGCTGGTAATGATCGGCGTAGTGGCGTTGATCGTGATTGGCCCTGAGCGTTTGCCTAAAGTTGCGCGTACAGCAGGACATTTGCTGGGGCGCTTGCAGCGCTATGTATCCACCGTTAAATCCGACATCAGCCGGGAAATGCAGCTGGACGAACTGAAGAAAGCCGGCGAGCAATTCAAGCAAAGCCTGGAGAATACGGAAAACAGGATCACCGAAGAAGTCGCTGGTGCACAGAATGCCCTGAAAGGGGTGATGCACACGGAGTCTGACGCAACCACGCCAGATACGGCTGTGCCTAATCAGGTGGTGGCAGAAACTCACTTCATCGATTCTCCTCAGGCCGAACTGGAGCTGGAACCTGTCAGCCTTCACCAGAACCACAACGTTACGCCTGAATCAAATAAAACCAGAGCATGAGCAACTCCGCTTCGCAGGAAACCTTTATCTCCCATTTGATCGAATTGCGTGACCGTTTGTTGCGTTCGGTCATCGCCGTGATTGTGATCTTCCTTGGCCTGTTCCACTGGGCCAATGATCTATACACCTTGCTTGCAGAGCCCCTGTTGCACGCCCTTCCCAAGGGCGGCCAGCTGATTGCCACCGAAGTCACTGCACCATTCCTGGTGCCGATTAAAGTGACTCTGATGGCGGCTTTCCTGATTGCCTTGCCGTATATACTTTATCAAATCTGGGCGTTTATTGCGCCGGGACTGTATTCGCATGAAAAACGCCTCGGTGTGCCGCTGATCGTCGCCAGCGTGGTGCTTTTTTTCTGTGGTATGGCATTCGCTTATTTCATGGTTTTCCCGGTGGTGTTTGGTTTTATTACCGGCGTGGCACCGGTTGGTGTGGCGGTGATGACCGATATCAGTAAATACCTGGATTTCGTGATGACCATGTTCATGGCTTTCGGCATTACTTTTGAGGTTCCTGTCGTGGTGGTGTTATTGGTCAAAATAGGTGTAGTGAGTGTTAGCAAATTACGTGAAATTCGTCCCTACGTGATTGTCGGAGCATTTGTCATTGGGGCGATTTTTACGCCACCAGATGTGATTTCACAGTCCATGCTCGCAGTGCCGTTGTGGTTGCTGTATGAACTGGGCATTATTGTTGCCAGTTTTATTTCCAAGTCAAAACCGGTCGATTCAGAGGCCTATCAGCCACTTTCAGAGGAAGAGATGGATCGCGAGCTGGATAATCTCGGCTCGGATTCTGACGCCAAGCGTATCGATAAGTAATTCCCGAGTTGGGTTTTTCCTCGGCTCTCTACTCTCTTCTATTTCCCTGCTCGCTTACGAATTATCGGGCTACTCAGCTGAGCTGAGAGACCCGAAAATTTATTTAGCACCAATAAAGTGCAATAAACTTGATAAGGCACATTATTGGTGCAAATATTTCAATATTTTTGAAATGTTAATACATATCTAATTGTTATGTATAACATAAAAATATTGGTGCATAAATTGCTTTAGAATTTAACTTTTCATCGGGGGGAGATATGGAAAATTTAAAAAATTCCAGCGACGTACTGTTTATCTTGCTGGGCGCCATTATGGTACTGGCGATGCATGCCGGTTTTGCGTTTCTGGAACTGGGAACAGTGCGCAAGAAAAATCAGGTGAACGCGCTGGTAAAAATACTTACTGATTTTTGTGTTTCAACGATTGCCTATTTTTTTATTGGCTACAGCATTGCCTACGGCGTGACTTTTTTTAGTGGTGCTGAAGTACTGGCAGCTAAAAGTGGTTATGAACTGGTCAAATTCTTTTTTCTGCTGACTTTCGCGGCTGCAATTCCAGCTATTGTTTCGGGTGGTATCGCTGAACGTGCCAAATTTACCCCGCAACTTGCGGCGACATTTGCGCTGGTTGGTTTTGTTTACCCATTTTTCGAAGGTATCGCCTGGAATAATCATTACGGTTTTCAAGACTGGTTGAAAACCAGTTTTGGCGCAAATTTTCATGATTTTGCCGGCTCTGTTGTGGTCCATGCAGTGGGGGGCTGGATAGGCTTGGTAGCGGTATTATTGCTAGGGGCGCGGCATGGACGCTATCGTAAAAACGGTGAGATCGCTGCACATCCACCCTCCAGCATTCCTTTTCTGGCTTTGGGCGCCTGGATTCTGGTGGTGGGCTGGTTCGGTTTTAACGTCATGTCTGCGCAAACTATAGACAAGATTGCCGGATTGGTAGCAGTGAACTCGCTCATGGCCATGGTCGGTGGCACGCTGGCTGCGCTTATTTTTGGTCGTAATGACCCGGGTTTTATCCATAATGGGCCACTAGCGGGTCTGGTAGCAATTTGTGCAGGATCAGACGTGATGCATCCTTTGGGAGCGCTGGTGACAGGTGCGGTGGCGGGTGGATTGTTTGTGTGGATGTTCACCATTACCCAAAACAAATGGAAGATAGACGATGTGTTGGGTGTGTGGCCATTGCATGGCCTATGCGGTACCTGGGGAGGCCTGGCAGCGGGAATTTTCGGAGCAAAAGCGCTAGGGGGACTCGGTGGCATTGCTTTCATGTCGCAATTGTTGGGAACCCTGCTAGGTATTGCAGTTGCCTTGATAGGCGGTTTCGTGGTCTATGGTCTATTGAAAATGTTTGTGGGCAATCGGCTCAGTCAGGAGGATGAATTTAACGGCGCAGACCTTGCCATCCACAAGATTTCTGCGACGGCGGAACGCGAAACAAGCTGGTGATGGGATAGCATTTAAAAAGCCAGGGACTCCCCGGCTTTTTTGTGTCTTTTGCCTCGATTATTTTATTCAGTAGCAGGTTGCGAAGTTTTTCAGGATTGAGGAACGACGTTGCGTAACAGAGCCGATGCCAGAGTGGGGTCGTCAAGCTGTTTTTGGAACCAACGCAGCGCACGGCCCTTGTCTCGGCTGCGCCAGGCCAGATAGAGCGGTATCAACGGTTTGGATTCCGTCACTTCGCATATAACCAAGCGGCCTGCCGCGGCCTCGATCTCAGCCATAGAGCGCGGCAGAAAACCTGCGCCCAGCCCGGCAATTTGTGCAGCGAGCTTGGCGGCTATATCGGGGACGGTCAGTACGTCTTGTCCGTCCAACAAGCCGCTGCTGCGGGTGGAAAGCTGACGTGAGGTGTCGGCTATGGCTACGGCGCGATGTTTGAGTAGTTCATGTGCAGCGATGGGCTGATCCACAGCGGCTAGAGGATGACCCGGCGCCACCGCAAAGACGAATTCAGCATCGCCAATTTTATGTGTGGCATACCCACCCCCCGGTGGTCCGTCGCCGGACACACCAATGACCAGATCGGCGCGATTCGCCACCAAAGCATCCCAACTACCGCCGAGTACTTCATGGCTCAAGCGCAGACGGGTCCCGCTCATCTGCGTATAAAACGTCTCAATCAATGGAAACAGGGCCGTGATATCGAGCATCATATCCAGTGCGATGCGCAGTTCCGTTTCCCACCCCGTGGCGACACGTTTTACCCGGCATTCCAGTGCGTCGGCAGCCTGCAAGAGTATACGGCCTTCATCCAGCAGGGCACGGCCGGCCGGAGTGAGCAGGGCGCGGCGTCCGGCACGATCGAACAAGGCCACGCCCAGATCGCTTTCCAGTTTTTGCATGGTATAGGTGAGAGCGGAAGGTACCCGAAACACCTCTTCCGCAGCTGCGGCAAAGCTGCCGCGTCGATCAATCGCATCCAGAATTTGCAAGGATTCCAGGGTGATTTTCATATTCAAATGAATTGAACTTGTTGCGCACAATTATCTGCCATAACAGGCAAAAAAAGCGGCCTGCTGGCCCCCCATTTCCACGTCGTCCGGATATGTACTGCGATAATCGGTCAGGCTACAGCTTGCTTGTGCACGCAGTGCGGGCACGATACGCCCAGCACATAATCTACGGATTGCTGATCTTCAGGCGTCAATATACTGCGGCAGGCAAAGCACATATTGGTTTGCGTAGGCTTGAGTTCGCCATCAAGCGCGACGCGCTTGTCAAACACGAAACACTCGCCATCGTAGTATGCTGCGCCGCATTCCTCGAAATATTTGAGGATGCCGCCTTCCAGCTGATATACCTGACTGAAACCCTGTCCGGCCATGAATGGTGCGGCTTTTTCGCAGCGGATGCCGCCAGTGCAAAAGGTGACGATGGGCATGTCGCGATAGTTCTTGAGCTGCTCGGTGGCTGCTGCAAAATCTCCAAAGCTGTGTAGTTTGAGATTTACCGCATTCTTGAACGTGCCGACGCGGTATTCAAAATCGTTGCGGGTATCCACGATGATGAATTCGCGACCTTCGTCGTACCATTTTTTCAGTTCGCTGGCGGGGAGCTGTGGCGCGGGGTGACTGGTCCGCTCGAAATCAGGCTGATGAAAGGTGATGATTTCTTTTTTCAACTTGACCAGCATGCGGTTAAACGAAATTTCGTCCGACATGCTGCGTTTGATGGCGATGTCGGCAAAGCGCACATCGGCGGTGAGCCAGCCAATAAAGGCTTCCAATTCGGCGGCAGCGCCGGCGAGGAACATATTGATGCCCTCAGGCGTGAGCAGCACGGTACCTTTGAGCCCGTGGGTACGTTCGCGGAAGGTTTCGCGCAGGGAAGGCAGGTCTTCCAGTGGCACAAAACGGTAAGCAGCGATATTAAGAATTGCTGGCATGATTCGGAGATTCAAAGGCTTATAAACAGACGGTATTATACCCTGCCGCAACCGGGTAAAATCAGCGGATGCCCGATCCAGAATTTATCCATCTCCGCCTGCATTCCGAATACTCCATCAGTGACGGCATCGTGCGCATCGACGACGCGGTGCAGCGCGCCGTGGCGGATGCCATGCCTGCGCTGGCCTTAACCGATCTATCCAATTTATTCGGGATGGTGAAGTTTTATCAATCCGCACGCAGCCAAGGGGTCAAACCCATCCTGGGTTGCGACGTGTGGATGAGTAATGACTCCGATCGCGATCGACCCAGTCGCCTTTTGCTGCTGGCGCAAAACCGCGACGGCTTTCGCCGTCTGTCTGAATTGCTGACCCGCGCCTACCGTGAAAACATGTATCGCGGTCGTGCGGAGCTGCGCCAGGCATGGTTTGGTGAAAGCGGTACCACCGGGCTGATTGCCCTGTCCGGCGCGCAGTTGGGCGATGTGGGGCAGGCGCTGCTGGCGGGCAATAACGACACGGCGCAAGCTGCGGCCAGCCGCTGGGCGGCGCTGTTCCCCGATCGCTATTACCTGGAAATCCAGCGCAGCGGCCATGTCGAGGCTGAAAACTGTCTGCAGGCCACGCTGCCGTTGGCGCTGACGCTGGATTTGCCGGTGGTGGCTACCCATCCCATCCAGTTTCCAGAACACCAGGATTTCAAGGCGCATGAGGCGCGTGTCTGCATCGCGGAAGGCGCATTGCTGGCCGATCGTCGCCGTCCGCGCATGTTTACCGAGGAGCAGTATTTTAAAACCCGGGCGGAAATGGCGACGCTGTTCGCCGATATTCCCGAAGCGCTGATCAACAGTGTAGAAATTGCCAAACGCTGCTCCCTGAACATGGAGCTGGGAAAAAGCATGCTGCCGCAATTTCCCACGCCAGCTGGCATGACACTGGATGAGCACTTGCGGGAACGTTCCCAGGAAGGTCTGGCTGGGCGCATGGCGTTGTTGTACACCGATGCTGGTGAACGCGACAAACGTTACCCTGAATATCAGGAACGCCTGGAGTTCGAGCTCGGAACCATTATCCAGATGGGTTTCCCCGGCTATTTTCTGATCGTGGCAGACTTCATCAACTGGGCCAAACATAACGGCGTACCGGTGGGGCCGGGGCGTGGCTCCGGTGCGGGGTCATTGGTGGCATATGTGCTTGGCATTACCGACATCGACCCGATTCCGTACGACCTGCTGTTCGAGCGTTTCCTGAACCCGGAGCGGGTGTCCATGCCCGACTTTGACGTGGATTTCTGCCAGGACGGGCGCGAGCGCGTCATCAACTACGTCAAGGACAAATATGGGCGCGAGGCCGTATCGCAGATCGTGACCTTTGGCACCCTAGGCTCCAAGTCGGTGATCCGCGACGTCGGGCGCGTATTGGACATGCCCTATCTCCTGTGCGACCAGCTCTCCAAACTGGTGCCGATCGAGGGAGTCAAGCCGGTCTCGTTGCAAAAAGCCCTGGAAACCGAACCGCAACTCAAGGAACGTTACGATAACGAGGAGGATGTGCGCGAGCTGTTCGACCTGGCGCAGAAGCTGGAGGATCTGACCCGCAACGTTGGCATGCATGCAGGCGGGGTGTTGATCGCGCCGGGCAAGCTTACCGATTTTTGCCCGCTCTACATTGCCGAAGGCTCGGATTCTGCCGTGTCGCAGTTCGACAAGGACGACGTGGAAAAAGCAGGTCTGGTGAAATTCGACTTCCTGGGCCTGCGCACGCTGACCATCCTTGATTGGGCGATGCGTTATGTCGCTGCATTGTCGCCCGATGGCAAAGCACCATTCAGCCTGGAAACCCTGCCATTGAATGATCGGGGCAGCTACGTGCTGCTGAAGGCTTGCAATACCACAGCAGTATTCCAGCTCGAATCGCGCGGCATGAAAGACTTGATCCGGCGCTTGCAGCCGGATTGTTTCGAGGACGTGGTGGCGTTGGTGGCGCTGTTCCGTCCCGGCCCGCTGGAGTCGGGCATGGTGGACGACTTCATCAACCGCAAACACGGCAAGGCACGTGTGGACTACATGCATCCCACGCTGGAAGACACTCTCAAGCCCACCTACGGCGTGATTGTTTATCAAGAGCAGGTGATGCAGATTGCCCAGATCATGGGTGGTTATACCCTTGGCTCGGCCGACTTGCTACGCCGTGCCATGGGCAAGAAAAATGCCGAGGAAATGGCTGAGCACCGCGACATTTTCGTCAACGGTGCGGTAGCCAAGGGAGTGGATGCCAAACAGGCCACTTATATCTTCGACTTGATGGAGAAGTTCGCCGGTTACGGCTTCAACAAATCGCACTCTGCCGCCTACGCGCTGGTGGCCTATCACACCGCATATTTGAAGGCGCATCACCCGGCGGCATTCATGGCCGCTACTTTATCCGCGGATATGGATGCCACGGACAAGGTGAAAAATTTCTACGAAGATACCGTGGCCAATGGTCTGGAGGTATTGCCGCCAGATATTAACCTGTCCGGTTACCGCTTTGCTCCGGAGAACACCAAGCAGATTCGCTACGGCCTGGGCGCAGTTAAAGGGACCGGCGAGGCAGCGATCAGCGCCATTGTTGAGGCACGCGAAAAAGACGGCCCATTTAAAGATCTGTTTGATCTTGTGCGGCGTGTGGACAAGCGCAGTGTGAACCGTCGCACCCTGGAATCGCTGATTCGAGCCGGAGCGTTCGACACTATCGACGATCACCGCGCGGCACTCCTGGCTTCGGTCGGTATGGCCCTGGAATTAGCCGAACAGGCCGCCGCCGATATCAATCAGGTCAGCCTGTTTGGTGACCTCGATAGCCATCCTGATACCCAGCCCAATCTGGCGAATGTGCCGCGCTGGCACGAGAAAGAAAAATTGCTGCAGGAAAAAACCGCGTTGGGGTTTTATTTCAGTGGTCATCCGTTCGACGCATATGCCCCAGAGCTGGCCGGGCTGGCTAAACTGCGCCTGAAGGACGTTGCACCCAATCCTCATCCGGTATTGCTGGTAGGCATTATCTCGGCGTTGCGCACACAGATGACGCGACGCGGCAAAATGGCTTTTGTCCAGCTCGATGATGGTACAGCCAGCCTCGAGGTTCCGGTATTCAATGAGGTATTCGAGCGTCACCGCGAGTGGCTCAAGGAAGACCGCCTGCTGCTGGTGGAAGGCAAGGTGTCGAAAGACGATTACTCCGGCGGCCTGCGCGTAATGGTGGACAAGCTCTATGACCTCGCCGCTGCGCGTACCCGTTATGCAAAATCGCTCAAGCTTGCCATGAACGGGCAATCCAGCGCCGGCAAGCTATTGGACATACTACAGCCGTACCGCTCCCAGGAGGGTGGTTGCCCGGTACGGATTACATACCGCAACGGTGCGGCTGCGTGCGAACTGGCACTGGGTGACAACTGGCGCGTGGCACTGCATGATGGTTTGCTCGAAGGACTGAATGGCTGGTTAAGCCGGGATAATGTACGAGTCGAGTTCTGAGCTGGATGCCAGGCAAATCAAAACGGGTGGTTGTTCCACCCGTTTTTTATTCCCACAATAAATCAAATAGATAATGATTTTTGATCTGCATGTACTGGGAAGAGGCGAAAAATTAATTGACATGAAAGTAATAATATTAGAAAATACTTATAACGCTGATCTTCAGCTCTTTCCCAAGAGCTCAGTGTTGTCTCCTCCTCCTCCTTAATAAGAGGATTTCGCCCGGCAGCGATTACGCGCCGGGCATTTTTTTGTCCTGGATTTCAAGAAAGACCGGGTCGGCCACGCCGCTTTGGCATGCCGGGCATCATTTATCCCTCCCCATTTCGCCGGGATGCGCATGCTCTGTCGCCAGATTGTAGACACGCAACAAATCTTCTTCGCTCACGTCAATGTAGGACTGAATCTCCGACAAGGCATAGACCAGGTCACTGTGCCGAATAAGATATTTTTCCGGCAGATGCAGATGGGATTCCACCTCCGCTACGTGAGATTCCTGTTTAGCGCGCAATAGCTGGTTAAAGACCATCGCTGCCGCTACCAGAATGCCGGCATTCACCAGGATGGGAAAAAGTGCGTAGCCGAACCCCATCGCGTGAATCTCCGGCCCGCCCATCACTGCGATAAAAGCAGTGGCGCCGCCCGGCGGATGGATGCAATGCAAGTAGTACATACAGACAATGGCCAGTCCGAGTGCCAGCGGTGTGGCAATGAATAGATTGGGTACTAGCCAGGCACACATAATCCCGATCAGGGCGGAGATAATATGACCACCCAGAACTGCCCACGGCGTGGAAAATGCGCTATGAGGGGCGGCAAAAAGCAATACGGCACTGGCGCCCATCGACGCTACGATCAGAATTGCATGATGGCCAGGAACCAGCTGGCTGATCCATAGCGTCAGGGCAATACCCACTGCGCCACCCAAGCCGGAAATCCATTTTTCACGGTGACCGGGCAAGGGCAACTGGTGCGATGGAGTAATGCCCAGGTTTTTTATTATGTGCTTCATTGATGACGGTGCTTTATACGGTTGTGTTGGATTGTTTTACGCGAATAGCAGCGGTATCGGTTGGCCCATCCGCTTAACCCGGGTGCGCGAATCAGGCTTGCTGCGGCGCATCAGCCTGTTGTTCTGGCGCCGCTTGTATAAAAGCGGGCTGGGCCATGCAATGGCGATAGATCCGATCGATACGTGGATAAGCCGCGATATCGCAGCCTGCACGCGCTGCACTCCATACCTGGGGTACCAGGCAACAATCGGCCAACGTGGGTTGGTTACCAAAGCAGTAGAGTGCGTCGTCCTGGCGTGCGAGTAAACACTCCACTATGTCAAAACCCTGTTCTACCCAGTGCCGGTACCAGATATTTTTCTGCTCTTCGGTCACGCCCAGAATGTTTTTTAAATACAGTTGCACCCGCAGGTTGTTGACGGGATGGATATCACAGGCAATGACATTCACCAGTTCCAGTACCCGCGCACGTTGCATCGGATCCTCGGGAGTCAGCCGTGGCTCCGGATAGCGGCTATCAAGATAATCGAGAATGGCCAGTGATTGGCCGATGCTGAAATCCCCATCAACCAGCGCCGGGACGCCGCCGGAAGGATTGTGGTCAAGGAATGCCTGCTGGTGTTGCTCGCCGGCGCGCAGATTTACGGCTTGATATTCATAGGCAACTCCCTTGAGCGCAAGCGCAATGCGGACCCGGAAGGCGGTAGAACTGCTGAAAAAACTGAATAGTTGCATGGTAGGGCTCCTGTGTAATGTATCCCAGGCAAGGGGATGTGTGATCCGCTGGCGCGGAAGCGAGCTGTCATTCCTGAGGATGTTAAGTCCGGTTTTTCGATATCAGTAGTTACTGCTCAGGGTGATACTGGGCGGGCGGGCGAACGAAGACGCCGTCCTTGATGTGAGATCGACCTTGAAAGGCGCAGTTTAAGATGCTTTTCTTTATAAGAAAAACGAAATATTATGGTGTTTTGTATCGGGATTATCGATAGATGGATATAGAGCAGGCGCGCACTTTTCTCCATGTGGTAGCCATAGGGAATTTCCTGGGTGCGGCCGAAAAACTTCACGTTACCCAATCCACAGTCAGTGCGCGTATCCAGAATCTGGAGAGGAAGCTGGGCGCAAAATTATTCAGCCGGGGAAAACAAGGTGCGGCATTGACGGCAGCCGGGCAGCGTTTTCTGCGTCACGCCCAGACGCTGGTGCGCACAGCGGATATCGCCCGACAGGATGTGGGCTTGCCCGATGGCTATTCGGGCGGCTTGACCGTCAGCGGACGCATCGCTTTATGGGAAGGTTTTTTGTCACGCTGGGTGGCATGGATGCGGGAAGCTGCTCCAGCTATTTCCCTGCGCCTGGAGATCGGTTTCGAGCAGGATATCATGCAGGGCCTGGTGCAGAACACACTGGATATCGGCTTGATGTACACGCCCGAAGCACGTCCGGGACTAGGCCTGGAACGCTTGTTTGATGAAACACTGGTATTGGTAACGACCGACAGGATGCGCCCCTGGCCGGATCCCGGTTATGTCCATGTGGACTGGGGCACGGAATTCTTTCACCAGTTCTCCCTGCATTTTCCTGACCATCCGCCCCCGGCGCTCAGCGCAAATGTTGGCTGGCTAGGCATCCAGCAACTCCTGACATCGGGTGGCTCGGCGTACTTTCCGCTGCGTATGGTACGCACGCTTCTTGCCAAAAAGCGTTTGCACCGTGTGTCTGACACTCCCCATTTCTCGGTGACTGCGCACATGGTGTATCCCCTGTCACGTAATGATGATTACCTGCAGCAGGCGCTGGCAGGTTTGCGGCTTCTGGGACGCGAGGAGCGGCGTGGACAGATATCTATGGATACAGGCACCAGCCCAAACCCCTGAAGATGTGTGCGCTAATGCCAGCAAAGATGCCTTTACCGGCGCAAGGAATAACGGCTGGGCCGTTTATTTCACCCGCATCCCGGGCGCTACGCCCTCATCCGGCGACAAGATATATAACCCCGGCGTTTCGCCCGAAGCAGCCAGCACCATGCCTTCCGAGACGCCGAATTTCATCTTGCGCGGCGCCAGATTGGCGACCATCACGGTCATGCGACCGATCAATTTTTCCGGGTCGTAGGCGGATTTGATGCCGGCAAAAACATTGCGGGTTTTGCCTTCACCGATGTCCAGGGTCAGGCGTATCAATTTGTCCGCGCCTTCTACGTGCTCGGCGTTGACGATTTTCGCCACGCGCAGGTCGATCCTGGCGAAATCATCTACCGTGATGGTGTCGGCAATCGGCGCGATGGCGTGGGTTTGTGCCTCGGCGTGCCGTGCCGGAGAGTGGGTCTCAGCTGTAGGTTCCAGGCTTTGCTGATTAGCGGCTACTAATGCGTCGACTTGCTTCTGCTCGACACGTGTCATTAAGTGGCTGTAGGCGTTGATGCTGTGGTTGGTCAGCAGTGTGCCGGCATCTACCCAGGTCAGCGCGGCGATGTTGAGGAAAGTTTCC
>JANMKH010000318.1:0-4558 GCA_031371965.1 Sulfuriferula sp. | reverse complement strand
GTGGAGAAAAAAACCATCTCCATCCTCAACCTGGACTACCGTCAGGGCAAGGACGTGCCGCAGCTGAAATACGGCTTCACCGATTCTCACTTTATTTGCTTTCCCTACGAAACGCGTCGCACAGGTATCTACACGGCCGGCCCGGTTCGGCGTCCGATGGATATTGCTCAAGCCAAAGAGGACGCCACCGGCGCCACGCTCAAGGCGATCCAGGCGCTGGAAAACGCTGCCATCGGCAGCGCTGCGCACCCGCGCTCGGGCGACTTGTCCTACCCCTCGGTGCGGCTGGAAGGATGTACCCAGTGCAAGCGTTGCACGGTAGAGTGCCCGTTCGGCGCGATTGACGAAGACGAAAAACGTTACCCGTTGTTCAACGAATCGCGCTGCCGCCGCTGCGGCACCTGCATGGGTGCCTGCCCGGTGCGGGTGATCTCTTTCGAGAACTACTCGGTGGACACGGTGGGCAGCCAGATCAAGGCGGTCAGCATCCCCGACGAATTCTCCGAGAAGCCGCGCATCCTGGTGCTGGCGTGCGAGAACGACGCCTACCCGGCGATGGACATGGCGGCGATGAACCGCACTGAAACCAGTTCGTTCGTGCGCGTGGTGCCGGTGCGTTGCCTGGGTTCGGTCAATACCATCTGGATTACCGACGCGCTCAACTCCGGTTATGACGGCGTGATGCTGATGGGCTGCAAGCACGGCGATGAGTACCAGTGCCATTTCGTGAAAGGCTCCGAACTGGCCAACTATCGCATGAGCAAAATTGACGACACCTTGAAGGGTTTCAACCTGGAAACCGACCGGGTACAGACCTACGAAGTGGCGATTACCGACATTGACCGCGTACCGAAGCTGATCAACGACTTCGAGAAACGCATGTTCGAAATCGGCATGAGCCCGTTCAAGGGTTTCTAGGAGAACAGCGCGATGAGTACTTTAAGCAGTCAGGCCGCCGCCCAATACAACAATAACTTCCTCAAGGAAGTCGAAGCCATGGTGGAGGAGGGCAACTGGGTCAAGATGTGCATGCAATGCGGCGTATGCTCCGGCTCCTGCCCCACCAATTTCCAGGCGGGATGGGATCATCCACCGCAGGAAATTTTCATGATGATCCGCGCCGGCAAGCGCGAGGAAGTGCTGAACTCGCAATCCATGTGGATGTGTACCTCGTGTTACAACTGCATCGTGCGTTGTCCGCGCAAGCTGCCGATTACCCACATCATGCACGGGCTGGCCAATTACGCGCACCGCCTCGGCCTCGCCCCGAAGAACCAGCCCACCCGCCATTTTGCCAAGCTGTTCTGGAACAACTGTATCCAGACCGGCCGCGTAAATGAACTGAAACTCTCGCTGGGCTTGTATTTCAGGGATGGTTTCAAACAGGGGATTATCAATGGCCTGGCAATGAAGGATGTCGCCCTGGGTTTGTTGAAGGCCAAGCGGCTCAATCCATTCGAGTTGTTCAAGGCGCACGGTTGCAAAGACCAGAAAGGCATCCACGCCATGCTGAAAAAGGCGCACGAAATCGAAGAGCGCCGCAAGGCAATCAAAACGGCTTAAGGAGTATTGAAAATGGCCAAGAAAGAATACGCATTTTACCCAGGCTGCTCGTCGCAGCGTGGTGCCTCGGCATCCAACTACCTCAAATCCGTGGACTCGATGTGCAAAACCCTCGACATCAAGCTCACCGAAATCCCGGACTGGAATTGCTGCAGCGCGTCCATTGGTTATGCCGAAGGCGGCGAGCTGCCGCGCCATGTGTTGAATGCGCGCAATTTTGCGCTGGCCGAGCAAAACCTGCCGGGTCAGGAAATCGTCGCGACTTGTGCTGCCTGTTGGCTGGGTGCGCGCGAGACCAAGGAGCGCCTCGACGCCTCATCGCAACTGATGGCCGATACCAACGAAGCACTCAAGGAAGCCGGTCTCGAATACAAGGGCGAGTCCAACATCCGCCACATGGTCGAAGTGCTGATTGAAGATTTTGGTTACGACGAACTGAAAAAACCGGTGGTTAAATCGCTGGAAGGCATCAAGTTTGCCGGTTATGTCGGTTGCCAGACCAACCGTCCGTTCGGTATCGTCGGCGAATCCTTCGAAAACCCCATGTACCTGGACAAGCTGGTGGAAATGGTGGGTGGCGAAGCCCTCACCGGCTACGACCAGAAAGTCACCTGCTGCGGCGGTGCGCTGGCTTTTTCCGAGCCGGAAAAAGCGCAGGCGCAGATCAAGGACATAGTCGAGTCCGCCTACGACCATGGTGCTGAAATGATCGTTACGCCGTGCCCGCTATGCCAGGCCAACGTGGAAATTTATCAGGGTGCTATCAACAAGAAATACGGCAAAAAATTCAACATCCCGGTGATGTATTACAGCCAGTTGATGACCGTCGCTTATGGCGGTTCTGCCAAGGATGCCGGGCTGGATGGTCAAATAATCCGCGCCACCAAGCTGGAAGAAATCGCCGCCAAGCGTTAAGCTTGCTTGAGCCAATTGATACAGGGGCGTTTGCCCCTGTTTTTGTTTATCAGGACAGGATTAATATGCACCAACCCAAAACCATGGACGAGCTGATCGACCTTGTCCATCAGGCCGTTTACGAAGTGGATGAACTGCGTGCCTGCGTCGAGGACGAGCCCGAAGAAATGGAGCGCTATCTGCCGTTCATCGACCAGCTCGACGTGCAATTGCGCAAGCTGTTCGATGACATGACTGCCGGGCGCTACAGTTGCCCTGCGCAGACCGACCTCGATTTCATGTCGCTGGTGCAGAAATGGGGACGCGATATTCCGTTCAAACCACTTTTAGTGGCAATTAATCAGGCGCACCGGAACGGATTTCGCACATAAGCGTCCTATTCGATAGAATATTTCACCCTCTATCGAATACAGGATCACGCATGCACATCAATCCAGCCCAAGCACACCCCAGCGGTTTCGTTCATGACATGGATGAGGCTGCTTTGCGCCATGCCCAGCAGACCACCGCACAGCAACTAGGATTGAATGTGCACTTCAGCGATTCCCTGCACGGCGATGGCTCGGCAGGGCCGGAAATGGCAGTCATCCCGGCCGGCTGGTTCGAGATGGGATCGCCCAGCCATGAGCCGGGTCACGAGCCGAGCGAAGCACCGCTTCATTATGTGCAACTCAGCCGTGCTTTTGCGATAGGCCGCTATACCATCACCGCCGAGGAGTGGCAGCGTTTCTGTGCCGCCACTGGCTGGAGCCAGGTGCGCGCACTGATCCAGGCGCACGGGCGCGAGCCGGTAGTGAACATTCGTATGGCCGATGCGCTGTTGTTTATCGCCTGGCTGAACAGGGAAACCGGCCAGCTCTATCGTCTGCCCAGCGAAGCCGAGTGGGAATATGCCGCGCGTGCCGGCACCCATACTGCGTTTCATTATGGCGATTCCGCCAGTTGTCATGAAGTGCTGTTCAAACCGATGTTTCCGTTCCCGGAAAAAACCAAAAAACGCCGCAGCTTTTTCCCACAATGCGGTTCCATGATGTGGGCGATGGAAGTCGGTACCAAACCTGCCAACCTGTGGGGCATACATGATATGCATGGCAACGTATGGGAAATGACGGCCAGCCCCTGGCAACCCGATTACCAGCAGGCACCGTCCGACGGCCATAGCCTGCCTGGGCGTGGCAGCAATAATCGTATCGTAGTCAAGGGTGGTTCCTGGTTCGATCCAGCCACGGCTGCACGCAGCGCTGCGCGGAGGTCACGGCTACGCGATGAGCTGGATGTCAATCTTGGATTCAGGCTGGTGCGGGAACTATAGCCGCATATTTGTTTGCCTTGCGATCATGGCTCGCTGAAATTCGATTTTTTCAAGGCCTCGTAATTTTTTGTCATCATGGAACCATTTGTCAGATTGATATGTCTTTTGAATGGAAAAATAAAAATAAAAATAATTCTCATTCATTAACTGGCGCATGATGATAAATACCCTTATTGCACCGTCCCGAGCCCGCCTGGCTGCTTTCCTTGCTGTGGCCGGACCCGGTCTGGTAGTGATGCTGGCCGATACGGATGCCGGTAGCGTCATCACAGCAGCGCAGAGTGGTGCCCAATGGGGATACAAGTTATTGGCGCTGCAACTGCTATTGATCCCGATACTTTATCTGGTTCAAGAACTCACTTTGCGCCTCGGCCTTCTCACCGGGCGCGGTCATGGCGAACTGATCAAGCAACACTTCGGGCGTGGGTGGGCGTGGCTGTCGGTATCCACTTTGCTGGTGTCCTGCCTCGGTGCGCTGATTACCGAAATGAGCGGCATCGCCGGCGTTGGTTCACTCTACGGCATTCCCATCTGGGCGAGCGTGCTGGCGACGTTGGGATTCCTGCTGACTATGGTAATTTCCGGCTCGTACCGTTCGGTGGAACGCGTCGCGGTAGCCATTGGCCTGTTTGAACTGGCCTTTGTCTACGTTGCGGTAGTGTCCCATCCGGATCCGGCAGAAGTGCTCCACGGACTCGCCAGCATGCCGCTGGCCGACCACGGTTATCTCTATCTGGTAGCTGCTAACATTGGTGCGGTGATCATGCC
>JANMKH010000166.1:0-4524 GCA_031371965.1 Sulfuriferula sp. | reverse complement strand
GGTGAATTCATGCTTTCAGTATTCGAGAAACCAAACTTTCTACTCCGCCTGGAAGGGGGTGCCGTATTTGCTCTGGCCCTCGCTGTGTATTGGCAGCAATCGTTTAGCTGGCCGCTGTTTTGGTCAACCCTGTTGCTCCCTGATTTAGCCATCCTTGGATATCTGGTAAATGCCAGGTTCGGTACCAGGGCGTACAACATCACGCATTCAAAGTTTTTGCCCGGCGTGCTGGCTGTGGTTGCCATCACAACAGGTAATACCTTGTTCATGGCCCTGGCGCTGACCTGGTTTGTGCATATCGGTGTAGATCGACTGCTGGGCTACGGTTTGAAGTACCCGGAAGGATTCAGAATTACCCATCTTGGCGTGATCGGAAGGGCCGATGGAGAAGCCCGCGCAGGTTATTTGCCCTGCAGTAAATAACTCCGTCCAATATCTCTTGTGAGATCAATCATGAAATGGCAGCAAAATGAATACACCATCACGGATGAGCACGCGTCGCTCGATATAGCGCTGATCCACGATTTTCTGCGCAGCTCCTACTGGGCGAAAGCGATACCGCGAGAAATCGTCACCAGGGCGCTTGAAAATTCCCTGTGCTTCGGCTTGTTCCACAACGGCAAACAAATCGGCTTCGGCAGAGTCGTCACAGACCGCGCCACCTTCGCCTATCTCGCCGATGTCTTTGTGATCGACGGCTATCGGGGACTTGGTCTGGGAAAATGGCTGATCTCGTGCGTGCTCGACCATCCCGAGCTTCAAGGCTTGCGTCGCTGGCTGCTTGCTACGCTGGACGCGCATGGCTTGTACCAGCAACACGGCTTCGTTCCATTGCGCAATCCGGAAAGGTTCATGGAGATTAATCCTCCGGATCTCTATCTGCGCGGAGCATGACAACAGTTCACCCGATGCGTTTTGGGCGAGCCCGATTCCAGTCACTGTAAAGGAATAGACATTGTTCAAAGCTATCCTGATTGACAAGACAACGGCTGCCCATGATACGAAGCTCGTCGAACTGGACGATGCGCAGTTACCCGAGGGCAACGTCCTGGTCCGCATTGAATATTCCAGCATCAACTACAAAGATGGGCTGGCGATCACGGGCCGCGCACCCGTAGTGCGGCACTAAAGTAAACCAGTCACAAATGGAGCCTTTATTGCGAACTGCACGAATCCTTGCTATCTCGGGCAGCCTGCGCAGCGCATCGCTCAACACCACCCTGCTCCGCGCTGCCGCACGCCTGGCCCCGCCCAGTATGCACATCGAATTGTTTGATGAACTCGGTATGCTGCCGTTGTTCAACCCGGATATCGAAGCAACTGATCCACTGGCAGTGGCAAATTTTCGGACTCGTCTTCTGGCGGCAGACGGCGTTCTGATTGCCAGCCCCGAATACGCGCACGGCGTAACCGGTGCGATGAAAAATGCGCTGGACTGGATGGTGGGTTGCGAGACTTTCGTAAACAAACCGGTTGCCCTGCTCAATGCTTCACCACGCGCTGTGCATGCGCAGGCATCACTCAAGGAAATCATCACCACCATGTCTGCCCGGATCGTTGACGAAGCCTCAATAGCCGTACCCGTTCTTGGCGCCAAGCTTGATGAAGCGGGGATCGTTTCCCATCCCGAAATTTCGGCAGCACTGCGCAAGGCGCTACGAGTATTTCAGGCGGAGATAGCTGGCTATCAAGCGGAAGATGCTGCCGGGGGCAGGATATAGCATGACGCGCCCCGCCACTGATATGCACGTTACCGACCTTGCCATCAACAAAATAATGGGGATGCGGTTTGCCGCACCCGGGGATAGCCACATCCTGGAGATGCCGGAATCGCCGCTGCTACTCAATCACCTGGGCAGCATCCACGCGGGCATGCAGTTTGCCCTGGCCGAGGCTTGCAGCGGTGCATTTCTACAACTTCATCTGCCCGGCTGGCAGGATCAGGTGATGGCCATTCTGCGCACGTCAGAGGTGAAATTCCGCAACCCTGCACACGGTTGCCTGCGCGCTGCGGCCCAATTCGATGGCGCATCAGCTGCATCGCTGTCCAACCAACTGGCTGCGCGCGGCCGCACGCTGGCCACCGTGCTGGTCGAGGTATCCGACGCGCAAGGCGTCGTCACCATGAACGGACGCTATCACTGGTTTTTACAGAAACAGCCCAAAGTGGCTTAACAAGCTCTGCCGAGGCTAATGCCGTGCGCAATTGTTGACGGCCGGATTGAATGTTCCCGTATTAGATGCCTTCGAGTAATCGTCATTTTTCCGGTTTGGGACTCAAGTCTTTTGATCACATTCGATGCATCTGTCCTTATTCTGCAACATCCGCCAGTAACGCAATACGCTGATTCTGCCTGGCACTTTAACCACCATGAGCGCGCCGGTGCGGCAATGCACATGATTAAGCAATAGAAATTGCTTCACTGGAATTTGACACCATGAGTTTGCTTATGAAAATATGGCAATTAAGGTCGAACCCATTTATGCTCTTCTTTGCAGTGGGCTACAATGTCCGGAAAAAGGAATCCCCTTAAAGGGACTGCATTCGTGCTAAATCCTATCGAGCACAATATTATTCTGTCAGGCGCAAAAAGGCTCGGAAATGGATAAAGCGTTAGAGAAAGACCCTGTCAAACCTGAACCCCTGCTGGTAAAGGCATTAAATCAAAGCGAGCAGGTAAAAAACAAGGTAGAAGAATGCGCCCAGGAACTTTCCCAAGTTAATACGGTGCTGAAAGAGGAACTTGTCGAACATTTATCGTTGGAAGAAATCCAGGGTGCGTTAACTCAGAGTGAAGAGATCGAGGACAAAGTTCAGGAATGCGCGGAAGATTTGCATTCAGTAAATACGGCCCTTGCAGAAGAAATCGATGAGCGCAAAAAGCTGGAGCAAAAATTACGCGATAGCAAGGTTCAGGAAGAAAAAAATCGTTATCTAGCCTATCACGATGTAACAACGGGCCTGGCCAATCGGGCATTATTCAATGACCGGTTGGACCATGCATTGGCTCAGGCGGAACGCCATGCATGGTCTTTGGCGGTAATGTTCATCGACCTCGATAAATTCAAGAGCATTAACGACACTTACGGTCATGACATTGGTGACAAGGTTTTGCAAATAGTGGCAGCGCGGCTACAAACTTGCGTGCGCGACGAAGATACCGTCAGTCGCGTGGGTGGAGATGAATTCCTGTGTCTGCTGATGGAAGTGAATGAAGATGCTAACGTCGCAAATATTGCCGAGTCAATGATCGGGAAGATTTCGGAAGCATGTGAACTCAATGACGTAAAACTGATTGTGAAACCGAGTATCGGTATAGCGATCTATCCCCGAGATGGCACAACAGCTGAAGTTTTGCTCAAAAATGCCGATGCTGCGATGTACAAAGCGAAACAGGATAGCGAGGGTTATTTTTTCTTTAACCGGCTTGCCTAACCTACGCTTGATCATTGCGTTAATTGATTGGGCGCGGGGTAGGCGCTTTTTGAGGCCCAAGGCTGTAACGCTCCCCTTACTACCCCTCACTTCCGCGGGTTAAACCTATCCGCTGTAGCCCGGCCCATTTCGTAGCGCAGCCGGGTCGATCCATCCGCTCCCTGCTTTTCCAGCCAGACCAGATACAGATTGCCCTGGCTATCCATGGTGATGGAAGGGTCAGACTGCACACCCGCGCCTGCTGCTCCGGGCACGTTGGCATTGTCACTCCATCCCGAAGCGGTTGGCCAGGATAACCAGATATCCGGGGTGCCGTCCCGATTATCGTCCCAAACCACAGCCAGTTTTCCGCCCTGATCGCTGGCAATCGCCGGGTGCCATTGCGGGATGTTGTCGCCAAAGCTGTCCTGCACCATTTGATTGGCACCGAAATGCGCTCCGCCGTCGGTGCTGAACGCCGCGTAGACATCGTAGCCGGACAGAAAATCCCGCTTGTCGGACCACACCGCAGCCACTTTGGCGCCCGCTTGCGCTGCCAGCGCAACGCGCATGGCGCCCGTGCCCGGACCGACGCCGGCATTGCGTGCATCGCGCCGGGTTTCGTTCATCTGTACGGGTGCTGCGAATTTTGCGTCGCCAGCACTATGGCTATACATGATCGTCGTATGCCCCTTGCGGCGATCCTCCCAGGCGATCGCCACATCACCCGTTTGCAGCGCAGCGACACTGGGAAAGAGTTGATCACCCGACAATGGCGCGCTATCCACCGCTACAGACTTGCCCGGCATCAGTTTGTCCGTACCGGGAACATAACCCAGCTTTTCGATATGGATACCCGCGTAGTGCCCATCGCGCTATGACCAGGCAGCCCACAGCCCGGCTTGGGAAGAAAACCCGACACTGGCCTCGTTGCTGTCGTGTCCGCCCAGTTTGATGGTTTCACCCATCTGCGTGGCGCTCACAACCCGCGCCCGGACGCCGCCATCTTCTTCCCAGGCCACCGCGAAACGGCCGTTGGGCAGGGAAACGATGCTGGGTTCAAATGCCTCCTTGCCGCCACTGATCTGCCGATCCGCCTCGAAGCCTTT
>JANMKH010000285.1:0-2367 GCA_031371965.1 Sulfuriferula sp. | reverse complement strand
TCCAGCGTCATGCCCTGCGCTTCTTCGACAAACATGACGACCTGGCAACCCGCATCGTGCCGCGCCAGCAGATAATCGTTAAGCGTGCGCAGATGTTCGGCACGGCTGGCGCCTGCCGGGCGCGTCAGTTCCAGTTCGGCGAGGATGGACGGCAGCACGTCCTCCGGCTTGACATTGGGGTTGGCCAGATAAATGGTTTCAATGTCGTCGGGTAAATGCTGTTCCAGCATCCAGCACAACATGGTCTTTCCGCTACCCACTTCGCCGGTGACCTTGATGATGCCCTCACCCTGACGGATGGCATATAACAGTCCCTGCAGAATCGCACCGCGCTCCCCGCCGGAAAAGAAAAACCCCGTGTCCGGCGTGATGCGGAACGGGGCTTCTTTCAGGCCGAAAAATTCGTGATACATGGGGGCGGGTTGTCCTTCAAAACTTCAGCCACGGAGGACACGGAGAGCACAGAGAACGGCGGAGATGCGAAATTTCCCTGGTTTTCTCTGTGTACTCTGTGCCCTCCGTGGCAAGGAATTACGATTCTGGGCCAGCGATTTCACACTTCGTTAGTATACGTCTGCATCCGGCTGTACAGCGTGGTGCGGTTGATGCCGAGGATTTTTGCCGCCTGCGAGAGGTTGCCGTGGGTGAGGTTGAGCGCGGCTTCGACGTAGCTTTTTTCCCACTGTTTCATGGTCTGGTCGAGACTGAAATTGGCCAGCGTTTGCAGATGCTTGCGTGCGGTATCGTAGAGCGCCTTGCCGTCATTCGGTAGCGGAATCTCGGTCGGGAAAGCGGTATCGGTATCCAGTTCGGTTTCCAGTTGTGCTGCGGTCACATTCTGGCCGGCGCACTTCGTGGTCAGGCGAATAACGATGTTGCGCAGTTCACGTACGTTGCCCGGGAAGTGATATTCCTCCCACATCTGGCGGGCGTGACTATCCAGTGTGAATGGTTTGACGCGTGCCTCACGTGCGTAAAATTCGCGGAAGTGCTCGAGCAGACGCACTTTATCCTCGCCCAGTTCGCGCAATGGCGGCACTGCGATGCCAAATACCGAGAGGCGATGATAGAGGTCGGCACGGAAGCGTCCGGCCTTGATCTCCTGGCGCAGATCGCGGTTGGTTGCGGTCACCACCCGCGCATTGGAAAAGCGCGACTGGGTTTCACCTACGCGCTGGAATTCACCATTTTCGAGCACGCGCAGCAGCTTGGCCTGCAACTCCAGCGGCAGCTCGCCGATCTCGTCGAGGAACAGGGTGCCGTCGCAGGCGTCTTCAAAATATCCGGCGCGGTTGCTGGTGGCGCCGGTGAAAGCACCCTTGCAGTAGCCGAACAGGGTAGGCTCAACCAGTGTGGGTGAAATTGCCGCGCAATTGAGTGCCAGATAAGGTTTTCTGGCGCGGCTGGAAAGCTTGTGCAGGCTGGCGGCGACCAGTTCCTTGCCGCTGCCGGATTCGCCCTCGATCAGCACCGGAAAGGGCGCGTTGGCGTATTGGGTGATCTGCTGGCGCAGACGATCAAGATTGAAACTGGTGCCTACAATGAGATTTTCCGCAGCCGGCGCTTCGGTTTCCGCGGTGCGCTCCGCATCCTGGATAAGCAAGGCATTGAACAGCAGCGATTTGATCTGCTCCGGCTCGCATGGCTTGCCGACGAAATCGATCGCACCCAAAGCGCGCGCATGGCGTGCGTTGGTTTCGTCATTCTGTCCGGACAGCACCAGGATTTTGATGCCGGGCGAGTAGCCGAGCAGGTCGCTGATAAGTTGGAAACCTTCATCCGGCTTGTGTGGTAGCGGTGGCAGGCCGAGGTCCACCAGGGCGAGTTGCGGCGGAGCGTCGAGTTGGGTCAGCAGGCTTTTGACCTGATTGCGCGAATCCGCCACAAAAACTTCAAAATCTTTGGACAATACAAAATTGAGCGTATCGGTGATGAGTGGGTCGTCATCCACGATCAACAGACTGGGTTTGGTGCCTTTATTTTGTAAGCTCACGTCGTTCCTCTTTACATTATCGGCATTCTGTTCCGATTGTGCCAGATTGCCAGCCGTGCGGGTAGCGCCGCGTGCATGGGTTGCCTGATGTGATAGTATTTACGCCAGTTTGCGCGTAATTTGGCGTGTATAGATTCCATAAATTTTGGCAAAGAGTTATGAAAGATTTTATCGCGTTACTGGTGGAACAAAGCCGATTGCAAAGCATTGCAATTAATCCTGCGCTGGATGACGCGCTCACCCATCTCGATCATGCGTTGGCAGGGTTGTGTGCAGCGGTGCAGGTGGAGTTCCATGGCCCCTATGTGGGCGTGGAAACACCGTTGGCGCATCAGATGGTGGTGCGTGAACATGAATGGAAGATTCACCAGCCC
>JANMKH010000266.1:0-3435 GCA_031371965.1 Sulfuriferula sp. | reverse complement strand
GTGTCCATGCCCTTGCACAAGGCAATCACCTTGAACAGTTCTCCCATTTCGGCGGGGCTCATCAGTTTTTGCAGTGCGCTGGCTTGGGGTAGATACGTGCCGACGTCGCTCGCCGGGGTAAGCGCCAGCAGATCGGTAATACCGCAATTGATCAGAAATTGCGCCTGACTGGTATAGCCGGCCAAGTGCATTCCCGCCTCGATGCCGGCTACGGCGATCGCAGTGAAATCCACATGGGCGGTAATGTCCTGCAGGCCGGGAAAATAGAACGGGTCGTCATGCGCACGATGGCGGTAATGGCACATCAGCGTGCCTCGGTTGCGTTGCGGGTGATAGTACTCGCGCTCGCCAAAACCGTAGTCGATCAACACCAGCGCACCGCATTGCAGGCATTGCGCCAGGCTTTTGATGAAAGCGCTTGCCGCCAGATTGATTTCGCTGAGATAGTCGGCGCCTACGTCAATCGCGCGTGCAGCGTCATACAAACGCCCGGCAGTAATGGCCTGGTCGCGCCACATGAAAGTGTTGTCCGCCCATGTCACGCCACGCTCGAACACGGCATCCTGCGTCCAGTGCACCACATTCACCGGCATGGCGTCCAGCACCTCGTTGCCCACTACACAGCCGGTGAAAGATTCCGGTAATCTATCCAGCCACTGCACGCGCGCCAGCATGTGCGGAGCCTGTTGCAGGATTGTCGCGCGCTGGCGTTCACGCAAGTCGGCGCTCAGTTCGAGGATGTAATAGCGCTGCGGCAAACAGCCCAGCGTAGCCAGTTCGTTGAGCAGGTCGCATGCCAATCGTCCGCTCCCGGCACCAGCCTCAAGCACGTCGCCGCCGCATATTTGCAGCACCTGCGCTACCTGCTGCGCCAGGCTGTGGCCAAACAGTGGAGAAATTTCCGGCGCGGTGACAAAATCCCCTGCAGCGCCGAATTTGGCCGCACCGCCGCTGTAATAGCCCAGGCCGGCCGCATACAGCGCCAACTCCATGTAACGGGCAAAACTGATCCAGCCATCAGTTTGGTGAATAACATCCGCTATATGATGGGAGAGCGCGGTACTATGGGCGAGCGCTTCAGGGCTGGGTGTGGGCAAAGACATAGGGTGTCCATGGTGCTGGGTTGATAATCGGCGAAACCGAGAGGATAAGGAATTAAGCCATGCAAGGCAAAACGGTATTGATTACGGGTGGGGCAAAACGGGTGGGCGCAGCTATCTGCCGTCTATTGCATTGCGAAGGCGCCAATCTGATGGTGCATTATCATACCTCGGTGCAGCAGGCACGCGCGCTACAGGATGAACTCAACACCCTCCGTGCAGGTTCGGTGACCCTGATCCAGGGTGATTTGCTCAAAACTGAAGCATTCCCCAACATGATCGCGACCACTGTGGAAACCTACGGCAGCCTGGACGTGCTGATCAACAACGCATCCAGTTTCTACTCCACGCCCATCGGCGAGATCAACGAAGCCAACTGGGACGACCTGATCGGCACCAACCTGAAAGCGCCGCTGTTCCTGTCGCAGGCGGCGGCCAATGAGCTGCGCCGTCGCCACGGCTGCATTGTCAATATCGCCGATATTCACGCCGAGCGGCCAATGAAAAGCTACGCGGTATACAGCATCGCCAAAGCCGGCGTGGTCGGGCTGACGCGCTCGCTGGCCCGGGAGCTGGGGCCGGAAGTGCGCGTCAATGCCGTCGCACCGGGGCCGATTTTATGGCCTGAAGACGATACCATGTTCGATGAGCTGTCACGCCAGCGCATTATCTCCCACACCATCCTCAAACAGGCCGGCGAGCCGGAAGACATCGCGCGTGCAGTGCGCTATCTGGTATCCGATGCCAGCTATGTGACCGGGCAGGTGCTGACGGTGGACGGCGGCCGCAGCGTGCGATTGTAACAAATAGCTGTTTTCAGGTTCATGTAAAACGCTTGGCCTTGGTATCCGCAGAGCAACTGATAAATCGATTGAGCGTCTGAAAGCGGAGCACCCCTGGCATTGACCATAGTTAGCATATTTGCTAACATTCAAACATGGCATATTCCATTGAATACTTTCATGCCAGAGTGCAAGCCGCGATCGAAGCGTGGCCTGTGGATGTGGTCGCAGACTACGCAAGAATTGTCGAACTCCTTATCGAGCACGGCCCGAACTTGCGTTTGCCCAACTCACGCGCTTTTGGTGGCGGGTTGTTTGAATTACGCCCGCGCGGTAAATCGGGTATTTATTGGTAGAGCGTTCTATTGCTTTCTTGTGGGACAACGCGTGGTGGTGTTGCACGCTTTTATTAAGAAGTCGCAGCAAACACCGGAGCAAGAGATCAAGATTGCGCGTAAGAGAATGAAGGAGATACAAAATGGCTGAACTTAAATACGACCCTGTACCGCATGACCAAAAAGCTTTTCTTGAAAAAGCATCAAAACGCCAGGGCTTTCGTGAAGCCTATGATGCCCTCGAAGCCGAGTATGCACTCGCGCACGAAATGCTGTCCGCACGTACGCGTGCTGGCCTTACTCAAGAAGCAGTCGCTGATCGTATGGGCACCACCAAGAGCGCCGTTTCGCGGCTTGAAGGCGTTGGAAAACATGCCCCGTCCGTGGCATCACTCAAGAAATATGCTGACGCAGTAGGCTGTACGCTCAAAATTGAATTCATACCACAGCCAGCCAAAAGACGCGCAGCCACCCAACCAGGCGTTCGAGCGGGCACGCCAAAAGCAGCACGCCGTTCAACTTGAATGATGGCTAAACAATGCGGTTTCCCTGGAAAACAGACAATTATTCGCGATATCGTCCATGAGGTTGCGAATTGGCGGGACTTTGCGCGGCCCGGAAACGAAATGGGCGCCTGCTCGCGTTTCGCCTTGAGACGAAACTCACGGATTCCCGATCGGGAATATTGAAGGCAAAAATGCTGGCGTGGCCTCGTAAATTTCCCGATCAGTAAAATTCGGTTGCGTAATGACCAGCTCTGCTCAATAATTTACCGAACGGGAAAAATCATGACCAGCATTCATTCCACGCAACAGCTCGGCCAGGCGCTTCGCGCTGCCCGCAAGCAGCTGGGGCTCACGCAGTCCCAGCTGGCACTGGCGGCCGGTGCCGGGCTGCGCTTCATCGTCGATCTGGAGGCTGGCAAGCCGACGCTGCGACTGGAAAACGTCCTGCGCGTCATCGAGGCGCTGGGCGGCGAGCTCAGTCTGAGCGGTCTGCCGGCAGCGACCGAGGCCAGCAGCCATGACGCGTGAACTCGAGGTTTGGCTGTTTGCCGACCGTGCCGGCACCCTGGCCTTGGTCGAGGGGCGGCTGAATTTCCGGTATACCCCCGAGTGGCTGACCCGCCCGGATGCGGTCGCGCTGTCCTGTTCCTTGCCGTTGCAGGCTGAGCCCTTCGATGACCATGCGGCCCGGCCGTTCTTCGCCGGCCTGTTG
>JANMKH010000255.1:0-2687 GCA_031371965.1 Sulfuriferula sp. | reverse complement strand
CCCTGCAACGCCCACGGTTCGCAGATAAATCCCTTGACCACACTGCCATCGCCCAGCTCAACGCTGCCAATGCCCAGGGGGGCGGGAACTTCCGCGACAAAGGCTCCAAAGCCGCCTAGCGGTACATCCCATACTTCTACCTCGATTGCACTGCCGCCTTGCGCATCGCGCACCAGTCCCGGTTTGGGTGGCGTGGTGTTGGGCAAGGCATACAGGCGATAGCAATCCGCAGTCCGGGTACGTTCGACAAACTGGGCATGGCGGGTAGTGAGCTGATGATTCAGCGGCATGCCGGTCAAATGCGCACCGACCACGGCAAGACGAACATAACCCGGTGCGGGTGCAGCGGACGCCGCTAGGGCGGCACTATCGGCCGGCAAATCTAGCCCTGTCGCCCCCAGCGTCCACGGTGCATGGCGTTGCCAGCGCAGAGCAAAATCCAGCAGGGCGTAATCGCGCCAGGCTGGCGCAATCAGCGTCACGCCAAACGGCAGACCGTCGCTACGCCAGCCCGCGGGTAATGCCAGCGCGGCACAATCTCCCAGATTGACAAAATTGGTATAAATTCCCAGCTGGCTGTTGGCTGCTATCGGCTCCGCAGCGACCGCCGCGAGCGTGGGCAGCGTGGGGGCACTGGGCACCAGTAAGGCATCAAAATCTGCCAGCAAACTATCCAGTGCGCGCTTGAGCTCGGCGCGACGGTACTCTGCCTTGAACGTATCCACCGCGCTGTAGCGCCCTGCCCGTTCGATAATGTCACGCACTACCGGGTGCATGTCCGCCGCATGGTCTGCCATGAATTCAGCAATGGCTGCATAACGCTCGGCCACCCAGGGACCATCGTAGAGCAACGCCGCCAGCGCCTGCATCGGGCTGAAATCAACCGGCTCCAGCACGACACCGAGATCGCGCATTTGTGCCAGGGCTGCTGTATACGCTGCAGCTTGAGCCTCATCCCCGCAAAAATCCGGCTGCTGCGGTATGGCGAAACGCGGCGTCCGCCCGATGCGCACGGCGGCCTGATCCGGCACGCTGGGGCGCGAGTATGGATCGGCCGCATCGAAGCCGGCGATTACCTCGAGCACGCTGCCTGCATCCTCCACGCTCAACGCAAATACGGATACACAATCCAGCGTCCTGCATGCCGGCACGACGCCCACGCTGCTGACCAGACCGCGCGTGGGTTTGAGCCCGACCAGATTATTGAACGCGGCAGGCACGCGGCCTGACCCGGCGGTATCCGTACCCAACGCGAACGGCACAATGCCGCGCGCCACCACCGAGGCCGAACCCGAACTGGAGCCGCCGCCGATATACGCCGGGTTGAAGGGGTTGGTCACCACGCCATAGGGCGAACGCACGCCCACCAGCCCGGTGGCAAACTGATCCAGATTGGTCTTGCCGACCAGGATGGCTCCTGCTGCGCACAAACGCGCCACGACGGCGGCATCCTGTTCCGCCACGTGAGCAAAAGCCGGACACGCCGCCGTGGTCGGCAGTCCGGCCACATCCATGTTGTCCTTGACTGCAAACGGAATGCCATACAACGGCAGACAGCTGCGCTCGCCATTGGCCTGTGCCAAAGCCTCGGCCAGGGCATCCAGTTGCTGCTTGAGTGCGGGGCTATCCACGATCATGATCCAGGCCGGATCGTCTTGCTGCAGGCCCGCCAGCAGCGCCCCAAGCAGGGTACCGGGATCGGCCTGGCTCTGGAGATAGGCAGCACGCCACTGGCTGATGGTCCACCCCATGGTGGGCATCTGTGGTGCAGTTATTTGCATGTATTGGCCGGGCATTTTGATTTCTTGATTCAATATTGATTGATTAAATTGACAGGTAGCCGCGCACGTTGTCTGCATCCATGCTGCGCCCCGCGCCGCGCTTGATAATTTCACCGCGCACCATCACTAGATATTGATCCGCCAGATCGCGGGCAAAGTCGTAGTACTGCTCGACCAGCAAAATCGCCATCTCCCCTTCCCCGGATAAACGCCGGATGGCGCGCTCGATGTCCTTGATGATGGATGGCTGGATACCCTCGGTAGGCTCATCCAGAATCAGCAGTTTGGGGCGCATGGCCAGGGCGCGGCCAATCGAGAGCTGTTGCTGCTGGCCGCCGGACAAATCGCCGCCGCGCCGGTGCAGCATGTCTTTCAGGACCGGGAATAATTCAAAAATAAGCGGCGGTAATTTTTCCCGGGCCGGCAAGCCGGCCAGTCCCATTTGCAAATTTTCGGCCACCGTCAGACGCGGAAATATCTCGCGTCCTTGCGGCACATAACCGATACCCAACCGGGCACGCGCGTGCGAAGACAGGTGGGTAATGTCGCGCCCGGCAAACTGGATATGGCCGGAACGCGCGGGCAGCAAGCCCATCAGGCATTTCAGCAGCGTGGTTTTGCCGACGCCGTTGCGCCCCAGCAGGCAGGTGACGCGTCCGGCTTCCAGCGTAAAACCGACATCGCGCAAGATGTGCGAGCCGCCGTAGTATTGATTGAGTTGTTCGACTTTAAACATTAGCGGCCCAGATAAACCTCAATCACGCGTTCATTGTTTTGCACCTGATCCAGACTGCCTTCGGCCAACACGCTGCCCTCATGCAGCACCGTCACTTTTTTGGCGATTTGCGCAACAAACGCCATGTCATGCTCCACCACCATGAGCGAGTGTTTACCCGCAAGCGACAG
>JANMKH010000239.1:0-7910 GCA_031371965.1 Sulfuriferula sp. | reverse complement strand
AATTGTTCGAGCTCGACGCCGCCAGCATCCGTACCCGCATGTTCACTGCGGCGGCTGCACTGCCGGAAGGCGTTAGCCGGTTGCCGATCAAGACCATCCATCTCAACAAATCGCCGGTCGTCATCAACAACCTCAACACGCTGACGCCTGTCATGGCCGAGCGCTGGGGCATGGATATCGCGGCCGGCCTGCAACATGCCAGCCGCTTTGCCAATGCGCCGGATATGTTGGCCATCTGGCGCGAAGTATTCCAGCGCCCGGCACCAGGCGCAGTGGATGTGGACGCGGACTTGTACGGGGGCTTCGTCGGCAACAATGATCGCCGCGTGCTGAACCGGCTGCGTATCCTGCCGCCCGAACAACTGGCGCAAGCCCAGCCCAGCTTCGACGACCCGCGTCTGGAAGAGCTGCTGTTCCGTTACCGCGCCCGCAATTTCCCCGCCACCTTGACCGATAGCGAGGCGCAGCGCTGGCACGAGCACCGCGCCGCGCGCCTGTTCGAAGGCGCAGGCGGCGCACGCACGCTGGAGAAATTGTTCAACGAAATTGATACGCTGGCTGAAACCGCGGACGAGCGCGGCGAAGAAATTCTGGCAGCGCTGTATGACTACGCCGAAGCGATCGCGCCGGAAACTGCCTGATAGACCTGCTAACAGTCCAAACCTCGTCGCGATTTGCGTTGGTCAACGCTTCTCCTTACTTATCGTACATAAGCCGCGCGCTAAAATATCTCGCGCGCCTTGTCTCACTGGCGCCAAATTACTATGGAACAGGGTGTATCAGGAATGAAATCAGAGTTTCGGCGGCAATACGCTGGCCGTTCGAGCTACTGGGGTTGACTCCGGGCAGAGAAAGTCATAAGTGCTCTTCTCCTTGCTAAACACACGCGCTGCAAGCTGCCAGATTTCCTTGTGGTCGGCTGGGTGAGCAGAGCGCCAACGCTCACGATCCCGCCGAATCGTCACCAAATCACTTTCAATATTTGATGGTGTTATCTGCACCCCAAAATCATCGGGCACACTGCTTGTATTCTGGCTAAGTGCCCGATCCAGGACAAGCTGCCCGACAGCAGGTTTATAGTGGGAAGCATCGAAATAGTGGCTCATAGCCTCATGACTCCCGCAGGCGGGAACCGTTTGGGAGGTGATGCTGTTGTAGCCGCTGAAATCCCACAGAGGGAAAGGAGGACGACCACTAAAAATCGCCTCTTCATTCAGGATAATTACCAATTGTCTCTTCCAGTATTCGAACTGCGGCCATAGTCCAGCGGCGTCAATTACCTCCCATTGCCAGGCATTGCTGGGGGAAATAAAAAACCGCGCATCGATATGGTGTTGATAACTAAACCGGACTATTTGCCTAAAGTGCTCGAACATGGAACCGCGTGCCGCATTCTGGAAGACGAAACGTCCGGTACTCTTGGGGAAGTAAAAAACATCAAGATAATCTGTTGCATGCCTCAGAAACATATGTCTGGAATCGTAATGTTGTAGGGCCGTGGGCCATGGATTTCTGGGTAAAACATCAGGATCGTTTTTTTGAATATGTTGATTAAACTGAAAGGTTGACCATGATGCATCTAGCGTATCAAGACTCGCGGCGGTGGATAGCATGGCTGTCCACTCGCGAAATGGATTCAAGTCACCTGGATAGCTCAATGCTGAATTGTTGAATTTTTCCATCCCAGGTAGAAGAAAATCAGCATTGAACATGAAAAAATCCAAGCCAATGATCGCTTCTTTAAGCTTTCCCTGGGCCGTGGCATGCGCCAATAAACGGTGCACTTCATCTATACCAGGAGCGGAAACACCAAAGTTATAGATCGGCGCGTTTCCCCACCTCGCCCCATCAATGTACAGTCCATATTGTGTCCTGGAGCTGCCCAAAGTTATGGCTTCTGGCTTGAGTCGGTAAACATCGAATAGCTTAACCAGGCGTTCATGGACACCAGCTTCGGGCTTGCTATGATTCAACCCGGTGATGTCCAGCCAGCGATTGGTGGCAAAAGGATCGATCGCGAGATTGATGGAAATCAGCATCAATATAAGGCTGATAACCGACAAGAGAAGAGTGCGTAGAAAGCGTTGGTGCATAGGCGTTTCAGAACTGGAAATAGAGAAACTCGGATACCCGGTTCATGTTGAACAAGGCCGCAACGAATAGACAACCAATCAACCAGGCAAAAACACGGTTGGGACGCCAGGAAAAATAGCCGGCTGGCTCTTTTATTTGTTCCAGCGCAGGTTTGAAGGCAGCCATGATCTGCTGAGTATTGGGCGCAAACCAGGCCACTACCCAGAGCGCGGCGATCCAGCGCCAGACATGCCCTACTCCCTCGAACAAAGGCAAAGGCCGTCCGAAGTGGATACCCAGTTTCGTCAAGGCTTCTATCAGCTGTGGGTGGAACAGCCCGTACCAGCCACTGGGCAGGATGACGCCATTCAGGCCGAGCATGGCGCTCAGTATGCCAAGCGCAGCTTGCAGGTTGGGAGCGCGGAAGAACACCCAGGCCACCACCACTACCAGAAAAGTGATCGTCATGCCGGCGATGCGTCCCAGTCGGGTGGGAGGCCCGATGGGGTAGCCCATGCGCACACGTAAGCCATGCCAAGCGTGATTAATGACCAGATAAAAGCCATGCAGTCCGCCTCACAGCACGAAAGTCCAACCGGCACCGTGCCACAGTCCACCCAGCAGCATAGTGACCAGAAGATTGAGATAGCGGCGAAACGGTCCCTTACGATTGCCTCCCAGGGGGAAATAAAGGTAGTCACGCAGGAAGCGCGAAAGCGTTATGTGCCAACGCCGCCAGAAATCAATGATGTTCACCGCCTTGTAGGGGGAGTTAAAGTTGAGCGGTAGTTTTACCCCGAACAGACGCGACAGGCCGATGGCCATGTCGGAATACCCGGAGAAGTCAAAATAAAGTTGAAAGGTGTAGGCCAGTGCACCACCCCAGGCTTCAAAAAGGTTCAGTGAACCCCCCGTAGCAGCAGCGTGAAACACCGGGCCGGAAAAGGGGGCGATGCCATCGGCCAGCACCACCTTCTTGAATAGGCCGATGGCCAGAATCGTCAGCCCGACTGAGAAATTCTCCCAGTGTATGCGATAGGTGGCAGGCTGGGCGAATTGCGGCATCATCTCCCTATGATGCAGCACCGGGCCGGCGATCAAGTGAGGAAAATAGGTCACGAACAGACCGTAGTGGATGAAGTTGGCTTCCTTCACTTCGCCGCGGTAAGCGTCCACCAGAAAAGCGATCTGGGTAAAAGTAAAGAAAGAGATTCCGAGAGGCAGGATGATGGGATCAATATGCCAACCAGTGTTGAACAATGCACTGGTATTGATAACCAAGAAATTGGCGTATTTGAAGTAAGCCAACAGGCCCAGATCAGCGACAACGCCAAAAGTCAGGATTGCCCGCTTACCTACCGCGTGGCCGCGCGCATGTTCACGGACCAGAGCCCGGCCGACGGCATAGTTGAACATCACCGAGCCCAGCAGCAAGCCGACAAAGGCGGGGTTCCACCAGGCGTAAAAAAATAGTGAGGCCGCGAATAGCCACAGCCCGGCAAGCGATCGGCTGTAGTGACCCAGACGAAAGAAAATCAGCAAGGTAACAGGAAGGAAAAGAAACAGGAATGGATAGGAATTGAACAGCATGTTGTGCCGGTTTAATTAGGTTGCTTGATTTTTAAGTGATCCATTGTAGCTACACTATTGAAGTTCTAATTCCTTCCTCAAGCAAGGAGGCCAGAGCTTTTCCATGGTCATTTTTTGATGGTAGTTTTTCAAGTAATTAGGGAGGTGTTTTGGCTTTGCCACAACAAAGCAAACGGCATACCTGATACAAACAAATCTTTAATGTATTGATTTTATTGTATATGGTTTGATATTTTGCCAAGACAAGACTGCTTTTTGCTACAACTTCATATCGGATTTAAGCACAATCTGCACTATATTCGTGCGCCATCGTATTTGGCTAACTAAACGCTTCTGAGCAAGCAAACCATGAGCAAACCATGGTACCGAGCAAACCATGGCAAACCATGGTACCTGGCAAACCATGGTACCAGGTCTTGCATTAACACATGACGCATCCAGTTGGCTTATCAACGCGTAAGGCGAAAGCCACACCGAATAAGCGCAGCATGTAAAACATGGGCAAAGGCTGCCGTCGAACGTTAATGCAGACAGGGTATGGGTTCGGAGTCTGATCTTGCATTAACCCATTTAGACAAGTAGCCAATCTGCCGGGTGAAACCCTGCTCCAAGGATTTTACGCTCTCAATACGTCTACTTTTGGCATAGCTCCCAGACTTTCCGCCAGCTTGCCCAAGGGCTTGTCGAAGGTGCAGAACCCCTCTTCGTCGGTGCTCTGGGCAAGGTGGAGCGCATCGCCGAAATCCATGCCTTGCTCGAACCATTGAAGCGCATAGCAAAGCGCCTCGAATTGCTTGGGTTTGAAGTTGGGGAGCCCGAATAACAGTCGCAGTCCCTTGGCGATTTCTTCTCTTGCGCAACCGTTCACCTTGAGCACCCACACCAATTCGAGCATGACAGTGAGTGGGGCGGTGAAGGTTTGTTTTTGGGCCAGGAGATGGGCGGCGGCCCTGGCTTGCCCGGCATCGTCGTTAAGAAGATAGCGGGCCAGAATGTTGGTGTCGAGCGCGATCATGGCTTGGTCGCTTTGTCCGCCTCATTGAGCATTTCGCCGATGGCGAACTCGGTTTCCTCATAGCTCAGCGGCTTCCGTCCTTTCCTGGCGAGGATGCCCATGCCTTCTTCCGCATTGCTCGCCGGAAAAGCGGGAATGGGTTTTAGCCGGATTTCATCCCCTATGATGGCAATCACGAATTCCGTTCCCGCCGCCAAATGGTGGCTTTCCCGGATGTCTTTCGGGATGACGATCTGCCCTTTGGTCGAGAGTTTGACGGTTTCCATGGATATTTCCAGAACGGTAAGGCGAGAAGTAAGACGATGTTACACGGATTAAAGACCAGGGTAAATATGTCTCAGGCACGTAAAGCGCGACTGGAAGACGGGGCATACCCTTATATTTATAAAGCGCCGAACCTTAAACAAAGATGCTTCTGGGGACGTGGAATCGTTCGGACAGGGCTTTAATTTGTCGAACATTCAGTTCACGCTTGCCGCTCAGAATTTCCGACACCACGCCCTGGGTGCCAATTTCTGGCAGGCCGGATTGTGTCAGGTGGTTTTGTTCCATAAGAAACCGCAGCATGGCTAAGGGTGAAACATCCTGCCCTGGGGAGTGCGCATCTTCATATTCGCCAATCAACGCGCCAAGTGTGTTGGCAAGATCAGCGAGTGGGTGTTTTTCATTCGCAGCGCCTGCGTCAAGCAGCTTGTTCAGCGCCGCAACGGCATTCTTGTAGTCGCGCCCGGTGCGGATCGTGCGCAGAGGAATGACGGACGACAACGCCTGAAAGTGAGAGGTGATCCCGGCGACCGTGTCGCGATCCATCAAGGCTTCCATTTATCGTACTCCTTATGAGTAAACACATGCCGGATGTAAAGCTTTTGGTGGTCGAAGTGGATAGCAGCAACAATCCGGTATTTATTGCCGCCAATGTCGAACACGTAGTAGTCGCCAACTTTATCAGCGGCATTAAACGCAGTCTTGATATCCGCAAAACTCACGAATGAACGAGACTGAACAGCCTTGCGCCACGCTTGCATAGGCTCCTGAGCCGCGAGATGAATCGCCGAGAAATCGGACAGCGCCTTGTTGGATATGACTCGCACAGGCTAATTTTATCTCAAAAAGAGATAACCTGCACGCTTTGTTCAAAGAATCGGGCTGTCGCTACCCACCTGTTGGCTTACGAGTTTATACCTCGGTCCGTTTGGCAATCTCCAAAGCATTATTGACCTTGATGCCAAGATGCCGAACGGTGTTCGCCAGTTGGGCATGCCCGAGCTGCAGTTGAACAGCGCGCAAGTTTCCGGACGTCGGTAGCCTCGCAAGGCTTAACTGAGCGTATCTTTTCCTGTTGTATACAACGTAGCACTATATTGGTGCGGCATCGTCCCTGGATGCATCATTCATGGGCGCGCAGCTTGGCCGTGACGTATGCAAGTGGAATGAAATTATTGAAAATATAACTTTATATTCAAAGCCATGAATGGAATATTCGAAATAAATACAGGCTGGCACCTTACTTGCTTTTTGGTTGTGCAGCATAGCTCAGGGAGCACAAAGGCGAGAGCATTAAAAATCCCCAACCTCGCTGTGTATGCGGTGCAGTAAAAATCAAGTTGCCAACTCAAGGAGATAACAGGATGGACAATCAACGTCGCAAGTTTCTGGGCACCATGGGTGCATTCGCTGCCGGTAGCCTGCTGGCAGGTAATCGTTTCGCATTTGCTGCCGACAAATCCCCCATCAAGGTAGGGGTGCTACACTCGCTTTCCGGCACCATGGCAATCTCGGAGAGCGCTCTCAAGGACGTGGCGTTGATGACCTTCGAGCAGATCAATGCCAGCGGCGGCGTGATGGGACGCATGATTGAGCCGGTGGTGGTCGATCCGGCCTCCAACTGGCCGCTGTTTGCCGAAAAAGCGCGTCAGCTGCTTACCAAGGATAAAGTTGCCGTGGTGTTCGGTTGCTGGACTTCGGTGTCGCGCAAATCGGTGTTGCCGGTATTCGAAGAACTCAACGGGCTGCTGTTTTATCCGGTGCAGTACGAAGGCGAAGAGTTGTCCCAGAATGTGTTTTACACCGGTGCGGCGCCCAACCAGCAGGCCATCCCGGCGGTGGAATACCTGATGAGCAAGGATGGCGGCGGCGCCAAGCGTTTCTTCCTGCTCGGCACCGACTATGTCTATCCGCGTACCACCAATAAAATCCTGCGCGCGTTCCTCAAATCCAAAGGCGTGAAAGAAACCGATATTGCGGAGGTGTACACCCCATTCGGGCACAGCGATTACCAGACCATCGTGGCCAACATCAAGAAATTTGCCGGCGGCGGCAAGACGACGGTGATCTCCACCATCAATGGCGATTCCAACGTGCCGTTCTACAAGGAACTCGGCAACCAGGGGCTGAAGGCCACGGATGTGCCGGTCATGGCTTTCTCGGTAGCAGAACAGGAACTGGCGGGCATGGATGCCAAGCCGCTGGTGGGGCACCTGGCCGCCTGGAACTACTTTGAATCGGTTAAATCGCCGGTCAATACCGCCTTCGTCAAGATGTGGAAGGATTACGTCAAGAAGAAAGGCCTGAAGGATTTTCCGGTCACCGACGACCCGATGGAAGCTACCTATGTGGGCATCCATATGTGGAAACAGGCGGTCGAAAAAGCGCATTCCGATGCGGTTGACAAAGTACGCATCGCCATGGCGGGGCAGACTTTCAAGGCGCCGTCCGGGTTTACTCTGGAAATGGATAAAACCAACCACCATCTGCACAAGCCGGTCATGATCGGCGAAATCCGCGCAGACGGGCAATTCAATGTGGTGTGGAAAACGCCAACAACCATCCGTGCACAGCCATGGAGTCCGTACATCGCGGGCAATGAGGGCAAGCAAAAGCTGTAAATCCATACCGGGGCGATGCCCCGGAGACTCCCCCCGCGAGAACCCGGTTCTCGCGGCATCCATTCAGAAAGTCCGTGTATGACACGTAGTGCAATCTACTTGTGTTGCCTTGTGCTCGCCCTGTTGAGCTTGCCGGCACGCGCTGCACTCGATGCAAGCCAGTTGAGCAAGCTGGCGGCCGATGACAATGATGCCAAAGTGGCGGTGGTGAAATATCTGACCAGCCACCCCAGCCCCGAAGCGCAAGCCGTGCTCAATGCCATGGATAATGACGCGCTGTATCAAAATCAGGGACGCCTGCTGATTGTGCGTGGTGACCAGGCGATTGACGCCGCCACGCTGCAACC
>JANMKH010000212.1:0-2160 GCA_031371965.1 Sulfuriferula sp. | reverse complement strand
TGTGGGTGCTGCGCCATCAGCCAGCGGTACTGGTGGTGGCGCTGCTCACCCTGCTGGTGACGGTGGCGTTGTATGTGGTGATCCCCAAGGGATTCTTCCCGGTGCAGGATACCGGACTGATCCAGGGCACCACGGTGGCTGCGCAGGACGTTTCGTTCAGCGCGATGGGCCGGCGCCAGGCGGCGCTGGTGGAAGCGCTGGCAAAAGACCCGGCGGTACAGAGCATCTCCTCGATTGTCGGCATTGACGGTACCAACACCACGCTTAACAACGGTCGCCTGCTGATCAGCCTCAAGCCGCTGAATCAACGCGCCGAGCGCGTCGGACCGATCATTTCCGGTTTGCAGCAGCGTGCGGCACAGGTAGGCGGCATCGAGTTATTCATGCAGCCGGTGCAGGATCTGACCATCGACGATCTGGTCAGCCGCTATCCCTACCAGTTCAGCCTTTCCGCCAGCAGTGCCGAACAGCTCGCGCAATCCACCCATAGCCTGATGGAACGATTGCGCGAACTGCCGCAACTGGCCGGAGTGACCAGCGACCTGCAAGACCAGGGCTTGCAAGCCTACGTGGATATCGACCGCGATGCGGCCGCGCGCCTGGGCCTCACCATGAGCGTCATCGACAGTGCGCTCTACAGCGCCTTCGGCCAGCGTCTGGTATCCACCATCTTCACCCAGTCGGCTCAATATCGTGTCGTGCTGGGAGCCGCCGCCACCGAGTCATCCGGTCTGGCCGCATTCAACAACATTTATCTCGCCACCAGCGGCGGACAAACGGTGCCTTTGACGGCGATTGCCCATATCGAGCAGCGCACCACGGCGCTGGCCATCGACCATCTGGGTCAGTTCCCGGCTGCGCTGGTGTCGTTCCAGCCTGCGTCGGGCGTATCTCTGGGTGCGGCGGTGAGCGCGATTCAGGAAGCGGCACAGCAGGCCGGACTGCCGGCTTCGGTAGCGATCAGCTTCCAGGGTGCAGCGGCAGCCTTCCAGGCCGCGTTGTCCAACCAGTTGTGGTTGTTGCTGGCTGCGGTAGGCACCATGTATATCGTGCTGGGCGTGCTGTATGAAAGTTACATCCACCCCATCACCATTCTGTCCACGCTGCCGTCGGCAGGCATTGGTGCCTTGCTGGCGCTGATGTTCAGCGGCCACAATCTGACTGTGATCGCCATCATCGGCATTATTCTGCTGATCGGCATCGTGCAGAAAAACGCCATTCTGATGGTGGATTTTGCCCTTGAGGCACAACGCCGTCAGGGGCTGAATGCGCCGGACGCGATCCTGCAGGCAGCGCGTTTGCGCTTGCGACCGATCCTGATGACGACGTTTGCCGCGCTGTTCGGCGCGATACCGCTGGTAGTGGGCGGCGGCATGGGTGCCGAACTGCGCCAGCCGCTGGGCATCACGCTGGTGGGCGGGTTGTTGCTGTCGCAATTGCTGACGCTGTTCACCACGCCGGTGATTTATCTGGCCTTCGACCGGCTGGCGACGCGCTGGGAGAATTGGCGCATACGCCGTTTCGGTAGTGCCGAAGGCATAGCGCAGAGCGAGAGCGAAGGGTGAATCTCTCTGCTGCCTTTATTCGGCGCCCGGTCGGCACCACGCTGCTGGCATTGGCGGTGCTGCTGGCCGGCATTATTGCGTTTCGCCTGTTGCCGGTTGCGCCGCTGCCGCAGGTGGATTTCCCCACCATCATGGTGCAGGCCAATATGGCAGGCGCCAGTCCGGATGTGATGGCGGCCACGGTGGCCACGCCGCTGGAGCGCTCGCTGGGACGCATTTCCGGGATTACCCAGATGACCTCGTCGAGCTCGCTCGGCTCTACCCGCGTCATCCTGCAATTTGCCTTGTCGAAGAATATCAACACTGCGGCGCGCGAGGTGCAGGCCGCGCTCAACGCTGCACGTACCCTGTTGCCCACCGGGCTCACCGGCAATCCCACGTATCGCAAGGTAAACCCGGCCGACGCACCGATCATGATTATCTCGCTCACCTCGGCAAGCCTGACGCGCGGGCAGATGTACGACGCCGCCTCGACGCTGCTGGGGCAGAAGATTTCGCAACTGTCCGGCATCGGCCAGGTTGTAGTAGGGGGGTCTGCGCTACCGGCGGTGCGCGTGGAGCTGGATGTTCCGCAACTCAACGGCATGGGCGTGTC
>JANMKH010000160.1:0-7546 GCA_031371965.1 Sulfuriferula sp. | reverse complement strand
GGAGTTGCTGCTGGCAGGCTGCACCGTTACCACCTGTCACCGCTTTACCCGGGATCTAGCCAGCTTTGTGCGCCAGGCCGATATTGTGGTGGTCGCCGTGGGCAAGCCGGGTCTGGTCAAGGGTGAATGGATCAAACCCGGTGCGACAGTGGTGGATGTGGGCATCAATCGCCTGGCCGATGGCAGCCTGTGCGGCGATGTGGAATACGCATCGGCCGCAGAGCGTGCCGCGTGGATTACGCCAGTGCCGGGAGGTGTGGGCCCCATGACGGTGGCGATGCTGCTGCAAAACACTCTGCAAACACTCGAAACCCACCAACCCTAACGCTTATTCCGCATGCCAGGCGCGTATGGCGGCCAGATTGACGCAAGACTGGCCATGCAGGCTGCCGTGGATTACCTGCGGGGTATGCCCGGGTTCACCCATGTCTGACAGTACCGCCGCCGCGCCGCTAAAGTCATGGCCGCTGGTGTAATCGTTGATCGTTACCAGGGTTTTCAATCCGGCATTCAGGCTGGAGCGGATGCCGTTCTCCGAATCCTCAAATGCGAAGCAGGCCTCGGGTGGCAGTTTCATTTGCTGTAGCGCCCAAACATAAATATCCGGCGCGGGTTTTTTTGCAGGCACGATATCGCCCGCAGCGATGACTTCAAACCAGTCGCTGGCGTCTTCTGCCAGGCTGTGGCGCAACAGAGCCGTGACGTTTTGCGGAGTGGTGGTGGTGGCGATGGCGAGGCGCAGTCCTGCCGAGCGCGCCTCGTGCAACAGGCGTTTGACGCCAGGACGCATAGGGATTTCGCCGTGGCTGAGCAGCTCGGTATAGTGACGCGTTTTGGCGCGATGCAGTTCGGCCACCAGATCAGCAAAATCGGCGGCAGGCGCATAATCGGTACGGAAATGCGCCACGTAATATTGCATGCGTTCCTTGCCACCTGTGACGGCGAGTAATTTTCCGTATAATGCTACGTCCCAGTCCCAGTCCAGACCATATTCACGGAACGCTGCATTGAATGCCATGCGGTGACCGTCGCGCTCTGTATCGGCGAGTGTGCCGTCTACGTCAAACAGTAATGCTTGTAATTCCATTGACTAGCCTTTATATGAAGTTTGTTGCTCTGCGGGGATATTTCTGCTATTAAAGCGGTTTGTCTTTTTTCAGTATTTGGAAGCGGTAACTATTATGGCGACAGAATTCACCAAGTTCACACCTTATGTGCCAAAAAAAGGTGAGGAGTACATGAGTGCCAAGCAACTCGGGCATTTTCGCAAAATCCTGGAAGGCTGGAAAGGCGAATTGTCGCAGGACATTGATGGCACCATCCATGCCATGCAGGAAGACGCCACCTTGTTTGCCGATCCCAATGATCGTGCCAGTCAGGAATCCGACATGGCGCTGGAGCTGCGTAACCGTGATCGTGAACGCAAGCTGATCAAAAAGATCGATGAAACCATCGCCAAGATTGAAAACAAGGATTACGGCTATTGCGAAGGCTGTGGCGTGGAGATTGGTCTGAAACGTCTGGAAGCTCGTCCGACAGCCACCCTGTGTATCGATTGCAAAACACTCGACGAATTCCGCGAGCGTCAGGTCGCTCGCTAAACCTGTATTGAATGGGCAGCGTAGCAATGTCCGAGTTCGAATCCAAACTGAATGGTATGTTGTTCAGCCTGATGTCGTGGGAGCAATTGACGGCATTCTGGGCGCGGCTGGATATGAATGCAGGGTGGTATCTGTATGCCGTGGGGCAAGAGGTGCCCAGCGTACCCGCAGCGTATGAACAGGTGTCCCTGTTCGTGCATAAAATTGATGCGTTATTGCGGCATGAGCATGAAGAAAGCTATTGCGGTATCGTTTATGCGGACGATCTCGAACAGCCGCGTTTTATCAAGATCTACGACCCGAGCAATCTGGGCGTGTCGTGTGGCTCCAGTAAAATAAAAGTGCAGCCCGGTTGGGTGATGAGCCAGTTTGCCCCCATCGAACTACAGGCCAAAGCTGTACCTGCCAACCGCACGCGCTGGTGGCAGGGTCTGTTTAGCAACAGCTGATGACGTTTTGAGCGGCAACAAAAAAGCAGCCATATGGCTGCTTTTTTGTTGCCGCATCGAAACTTGCCTGTTTACTCGGTAGGCGCAGCTTGCTCGGTCTTGACGGGTGGTTCCAGCAGGGCCTTCATGGACAGGCGCAGGCGGCCTTTCTCATCGGCCTCCAGCACCTTGACCTTGATCTGCTGGCCTTCGGTCAGGTATTCGCTCACTGCGTTGACACGCTCGTGGGCGATCTGGGAGATATGCAGCAAACCGTCTTTGCCTGGCAACACACTAACAATGGCGCCGAAATCAAGCAGCTTGATTACGGTACCATCGTAGGCCTTGCCGACTTCGACTTCAGCCGTGATTTCAGCGATACGCTTTTTGGCGGCTTCACCGGCTTCGCTGCTGGTACAGGCGATTTTTACGGTGCCATCTTCATCAATATCAATCTGGGTGCCGGTTTCTTCGGTCAGCGCGCGAATCACGGCGCCGCCCTTACCGATCACGTCGCGGATTTTTTCCGGATTGATCTTCATGGTAATGATGCGCGGCGCGTAGGCAGACATCTCCACGCGCGGTGCTTCCACGGCGGATTTCATGATGGCGAGGATGTGCAGGCGGCCTTCCTTGGCCTGATCCAGCGCCACCTTCATGATTTCCTTGGTGATGCCGGTAATCTTGATGTCCATCTGCAGGGCGGTGATGCCGGCCTCAGTGCCGGCCACCTTGAAGTCCATGTCGCCGAGGTGATCTTCATCGCCAAGGATATCGGTGAGCACGGCGAAGCGGTTACCGTCCTTGATCAATCCCATGGCGATCCCCGCCACGTGGGCTTTCATCGGCACGCCCGCATCCATCAATGCCAGACAACCGCCGCACACCGAGGCCATTGACGAAGAACCATTGGATTCGGTGATTTCCGATACCACGCGCATGGAATAGCCGAATTCTTCACGGCTCGGCAGAACTGCCAGCAACGCACGTTTGGCGAGGCGCCCGTGGCCGATTTCGCGGCGCTTGGGTGTGCCGACACGGCCGGTTTCGCCAGTGGCATAGGGGGGCATGTTGTAGTGCAGCATGAAGCGGTCGCTGAACCCACCTTGCAGCGCGTCAATTTTCTGTTCATCGCGACCGGTGCCCAGTGTGGATACCACCAGCGCCTGGGTTTCGCCGCGGGTAAATAGTGCCGAGCCATGGGTACGCGGCAGCACGCCGGTACGGATGGTAATGGGGCGTACGGTGCGGGTATCGCGGCCGTCAATGCGCGGCTCGCCGGACAGGATCTGACCACGCACGATTTTGGCTTCCAGGTTATGAAAGACGTCATTGAATTCGTTGACTTGCAGTGCGCCCATATCTGCAGCTATGAGCGCCTCCATCACACGGCTGCGCACCGCGTCGATTTCTTGCGAACGAGCGCGTTTCTGGCGCATGCGGTAGGCTTGTTGCAGACCGGTTTCGGCCAGTTCGGTGACCTTGGCGACCAGTTCGGTATTGGCGGCGGGTGCAGTCCATTCCCACGCTTCAGGATTGACTTCATCGGCCAGTTCGTTGATGGCGTTGATGGCTACTTGCATCTGGGTATGTCCGTATACCACTGCGCCGAGCATGATTTCTTCAGATAATTGTTGCGCTTCGGATTCCACCATCAGTACCGCGCTCTGGGTACCGGCAACGACGAGATCCAGCGCTGATTGGGGCAGTTCGCTGGCCAGCGGGTTGAGCACATATTCGTTGTTGATGAAGCCGACTCGGGCGGCACCTATCGGGCCTTCGAACGGGATACCCGAGATAGCTAGCGCAGCCGATGCGCCAATCAGTGCAGGAATGTCGGAATCCACTTCGGGGTTACTCGACATCACCGTGGCGATGATTTGCACTTCGTTGTAAAAAGCTTCGGGAAACAGCGGGCGCAACGGACGATCAATCAGGCGCGAGACCAGCGTTTCTTTCTCGGACGGACGGCTTTCACGTTTCAGGAAGCCACCCGGGATCTTGCCGGCAGCGTAAGTTTTTTCCTGATAATCCACAGTCAGGGGGAAGAAATCCTGGCCTGCCTTGACTTCCTGTTTGCCGACCACGGTGACCAGCACCACGGTGTCGTCCATGTTGACCAAGACTGCGCCACCAGCTTGGCGAGCGATTTCACCGGTTTCGAGCGTGACAGTATGACGACCATACTGAAAGGATTTAGTAATCTTCATCGGATTCCTTTAGTTATCAAACAAAACCGCCCCGCGGTAACGGCGGGGCGGTATATGGTGCGGCGATAATGGTGTGCCCGGTATTTATTTGCGCAGACCCAGCGTCGCAATGATATTGCGATAACTGTCGTTATTGGTGCGCTTCAGGTAATCGAGCAATTTGCGACGACGGCTTACCATTTTTAGCAGGCCACGACGAGAGTGATGGTCTTTGCTATTGGCTTTAAAGTGATCGGTCAAGCCGTTGATACGTGCGGTGAGCAGGGCAACTTGCACTTCGGAAGAGCCAGTGTCGCCCGGGGCGTGTTGGTGTTCGGCAACGATTTTTGCTTTGTCTACTGCAGTGACAGCCATGGTGTTCTCCTATTTGGATAAAACAATCGCGAAGCGCTTCGGCTGGGATGCACTTCGTTCAAGAAAGCGCGCATTTTAGCAAAAAAATGCTTTTTACTCAAGTCATTGCGCTGGATTCTGTACGCCTGACAAGTTGCTGGTCATTAATCTGCGCGCTATGGCGAGACCGTCGAGCTGGAGTTCCACCAGTCCTAGAAAGCGGTGCTGGCTGTCGTATGCACGCACCAATCCGGTCAGCTGCGTGTAGGCAGAAAGTATTTGGTGCTGGCCTTTGAGCAGGGCTGCCGATTCCGTGTCGTTGAGTTCGATGCGTGGCAGATAGGTAACCAGCCCATCGACAGGTAGCAGCAGCTGGTCACGCGCGGTGATATCGCTATTTTCCAGTGTCGCCAGATTGACCGCCTGATCCAGCTGGAACCCCCCGCTCGCTGTACGGGTCAGCTCGGTCAGATGCGCGCCGCAGCCCAGTGTTTTGCCGATGTCTTCGGCCAGCGTGCGGATATAGGTGCCGGCACTGCAACGTACATTTATGGTTGCCTGCGAGCCATCCAATGCACAAAGCTCAATGGCCCGGATATGGATGCTACGGGATTTACGCTCGATTTCGATGCCGGCACGCGCATATTCATACAGCGGTTTACCCTGGTGCTTGAGGGCGGAATACATGGGAGGGGTTTGCTCAATAGTGCCGATGAACCGGGCGATTGCAGCATTCAGATCGGTGCGTGTTACGTTGACAGGTTTTGTGTCCAGCACTTCGCCTTCAGGATCACCGGTCGTCGTGGTCACACCCAGCTGCATCACGGCACGATAAGTTTTATCGGCGTCCAGCAAGTATTGAGAAAATTTGGTTGCCTCGCCCAGGCACAAAGGTAGCAAGCCGTTTGCAAATGGATCGAGGGTTCCGGTATGTCCGGCTTTTTCGGCCTGAAACAGGCGCTTGGCGGTTTGCAGCGCGGCATTGGAGGTGATGCCGACCGGTTTGTTGAGGAGTAATACGCCATTCACGGCGCGTTTGATGCGTTTGAACTGCACTGCCGGAAGTCGATACGATTATGAATCGGCGTCGGTATCAGCAGGAGGCTGTGGCCGTTGGCTGCGGTCTTCGGCGACCGCATTATCGATCAGATTGGATAAGGCGGCACCGCGTTCCACAGAAGCATCATAAGCAAAGGTCAGCTGGGGTGTCAGGCGCAGCCGCATTCTTGGCCCCAGCCGCGTGCGCAAAAAACCGGCGGCGCGAGTGAGCGCCTGCTGCACTTCCGGCGCGCGTGCGGCGCCATCGAGGAGGGTAAAGAATACCTTGGCGTGTTCCAGATCGTGCGTGGCGACCACTTCGGTGATCGTGATCATGCCGACGCGCGGGTCTTGCAGTTCCAGCCGGATGATCTCGGCCAGCTCGCGCTGAATCTGGTCGGCAACGCGCCGCGAACGGGGAAAATCCTTGGGCATCAGAGGGTGCGCGCCACTTCGACGACTTCAAAGGCTTCCAGCTTGTCGCCGACTTCGAGCTCGTTGAAATTTTTCACCGACAGGCCGCATTCGAAGCCGAATTTAACTTCCTTGACGTCGTCTTTGAAGCGCTTCAGTGAGTCGAGTTCACCGGTATGAATGAGTTCATCGTTACGCATAATACGCACTTTGGCACCGCGCTTGACCAGACCATCCAGCACATAGCAACCTGCCACGGTGCCGATCTTGGAGATGTGATATACCTCGCGCACTTCCACCATTCCGGTGATGTTTTCTTTCTGGTCGGGCGTCAACATGCCGGACAGTGCAGCCTTCACCACATCGACTGCTTCGTAGATGATGTTGTAGTAGCGGATATCCACACCGATGGATTCGGCCAGCTTGCGCGCGGTTGCGTCAGCACGCGTGTTGAAGCCGATGATCACGGCCTTGGAAGCCATGGCCAGGTTGACGTCGGATTCCGTGATGGTGCCCACGCCGCCATGCAAAATATCCACTTTGACTTCGTTGGTGGATAGTTTTTGCAGCGAGGTGGCCAATGCTTCGTAAGAACCCTGTACGTCGGATTTGATGATCAGCGGCAGGCGTTTGGCCTCGCCTTCGCCCATCTGTTCCATGATGGACTCGAGCTTGGCGGCTTGTCGCTTGGCGAGTTGCACATCGCGGAACTTGCCCTGGCGGAACAGGGCAATCTCGCGCGCCTTGCGTTCGTCATTCAATACCATGGCGTCTTCGCCTGCTTTGGGAACATCAGACAAACCCTGGATTTCCACCGGGATGGCAGGGCCGGCTTCCTGCACTGGCTTGCCGTCTTCGTCCAGCATGGCGCGAATACGTCCATAAACGCTACCCGCCAGCAGCATGTCGCCGCGCTTGAGCGTTCCGGATTGCACCAGCAGCGTTGCAACCGGGCCACGCCCTTTGTCCAGGCGCGCTTCGATAATCACGCCCTTGGCGGGAGCATCCTGCGGTGCTTTGAGTTCGAGTACTTCGGCTTGCAGCAGAATGGCTTCCAGCAGAGCATCAATATTCTTTCCGGCTTTGGCCGAGACTTCGACGAATTGAGTGTCACCACCCCAGTCATCTGGCACAACACCTTGCGCCACCAGTTCCTGGCGGATGCGCTCGGGATTGGCATCGACTTTGTCAATTTTGTTGATCGCTACCACCATTGGCACATTCGCTGCCTTGGCATGGTGGATGGCTTCAATGGTTTGCGGCATGACACCGTCATCAGCGGCCACTACCAGTACCACCAGGTCCGTCACCTTGGCACCACGCGCACGCATGGCGGTAAACGCCTCATGACCAGGGGTGTCCAGGAAAGTCACCATGCCGCGGGCGGTTTCCACATGATAGGCGCCGATGTGTTGGGTGATGCCACCGGCTTCGCCGCTGGCTACCCGGGCCCGGCGGATCGCATCAAGCAGTGAGGTTTTGCCGTGGTCGACGTGGCCCATGACAGTCACTACAGGTGCGC